>JAHZBJ010000054.1:0-2060 GCA_019423445.1 Oscillospiraceae bacterium | reverse complement strand
CTGATATCACGATTCTGTTCCACTTTTTTCGTCCTCCACAACCTCAAATAACAGGAACCGGCCATCTTCCCCATCCGGAGCACAGCGGCGGTCCGCGCCGAAGTCCTGAGCCCACAGGATTCCTTCTTCATCCTCCGCAACCACCAGAAAAGCCCGGCGGTCCGGCGGGATTCCTGCCTCCTGGCAGAGCTTCTTCAGGGAGCGGCTCCCCGCTTTGCGCCAAGCGGGAGCCATCCGGTCTCCATCCTTTTTCCGGCGCAGCATTACATTGCCTTTTATTCTACCACAATCCACAAGGTTTTTTAAGGCCGATTTGTTAATTTTTTCTGTCGAAATACCACTTTTTCCGGGAATCAGGCGGATTCTCAAAGCACATCCCCCACCCAAAGGAAAAATGGACTCCTGTTCCAGGGTTTCGGGATCCAGAGAAACCTCCAGAGGCGGTGCTTGTGGGGAGCGTCTTTTCAAGGCCAACCGCCGGGGCCCGGCCGCAAACCACACCCCGTTTCCCAGCTGGACTGCCCCGCTTCCCCGACTGGCGGACTGGCGCATCAGCTCCACCAACCGGGCAGACTGTGGGCCTCCCCCCTCCTCCAACAGCTCCTGGAGCAGAGCATCCCCCACCGGTTCCGGCAGCGCCAGGAACCTCTCCCTGTCAAAGCCGCCTTCCGGGAGGGACAGCCTCTCCCGCGCCTGAGCGCAGAGGTCCAAAGTCATCTGCCACTGAGCCTCCATCCGCTCCATCAGCCCTGCCATGGCAGCAGGAAGAGCCGGATTCAGCTCCTCCAACCGGGGGATTACCTCCAGACGGATACGGTTTCGGCTGTAGTCCGAGGAAGCGTTGGTGGAATCCTCCACCCAGGAAAGGCCCCGCTGCCGGCAGTACGCCTCCACCTCCTGGCGGGTACAGCCAATCAGGGGCCGGACGATATTCCCCCGTACCGGCGGAATCCCACGGAGCCCTCGGATCCCGGTCCCCCGGCAGAGGTTCAGAAGCACCGTCTCCATGCTGTCTGAAAGAGTGTGGGCAGTGGCGATTTTCCCCGTTTCCCCGGCACAGCGGGCAAAAAAGGCATACCGCAGCTCCCGGCCCGCCTCTTCCACCGAAAGACCCCGGCGGACAGCTTCGGCCGCGGCATCCCTCCGCTCCCACAAAAAAGGAAGGCCGCGCTCCTCTGCCAGAAGCCGGACAAATTCCTGGTCCCGGTCCGCCTCCGCCCCCCGAAGGCCATGGTTCAGGTGGCAGACCAAAAGCTTCCATTGGTAGCCTTCCCTCAAACGGCATAAAAAATCAAGCAAGGCGACCGAATCCACGCCGCCGGAGACTCCGACAGCGATAACGTCGCCTTGCTGGAGCATATGGTACCGCTGTACCGCGGTCCGGGCCTTCTGGAACAGGCCCTGTTCTTCTGGCATAGCAGGGACCTCCTGGGAAGATCATTCCCTGCCGTACTCCACACTGGAAAACCGGGTATACTGGCCGTCCCAGTAAAGATTGATGGAGCCGGTCTCTCCGTGGCGGTTCTTCGCCACAATACATTTTGCGTCGTTGACGCTTTCCTGGTCGTTGTAAAGGGCCTCCCGGTGGAGGAACATAACAATATCGGCGTCCTGCTCAATGGAACCGGATTCACGGAGGTCGGAAAGAAGGGGCTTGTGGTCGCTCCGGGACTCAATGCTCCGGGAGAGCTGGGACAGAGTGATCACCGGGACGTTGAGCTCCTTGGCCATAAGCTTCAGGTTACGGGTCATCTCCGAAACCTCCTGGACCCGGTTCTGGATGTTCCGGCCGCTGGTCATCAGCTGGAGATAGTCGATGACCACCAATCCCAGGTCCTTGATCCGGCGAAGCTTCGCCTTGACGTCGGCCACGGTGGTAATGGCGCTGTCGTCCACATAGATCGGGGCGGCAGCCAGGGTCTGGGTGGCCTTTGCAATGTTCACCCAGTCGGCGTCGGTGAGGTTGCCGGTGAGGAGCTTCTGACTCTCCACTAAGGCTTCGGCGGAAAGCAGCCGCTGGGCCAGCTGTTCCTTGCCCATTTCCAGAGAGAAGATAGCCA
>JAHZBJ010000053.1 GCA_019423445.1 Oscillospiraceae bacterium | reverse complement strand
GCCGTGCCGTAGACCACTGCCACCTGCAAGGTCAGATCACCCATTTCCACCTGGGCCTCCCGCACTCCTTCATAGCCCCGGACAGGGCTGAGCTGCAGCAGAGACGCCGGGGCGCTCTGACCGGTGAGATATTCATAAGCGGTACGAAGAGCGGCCTCCATTACCCCGCCGGTGTTACCGAAGATGACGCCAGCGCCGGAAGCCTTGCCCATGAGGGAATCGTAGGCGGAGTTCTCCAAGGCGCTCCAGTCGATTCCAGCGGCCTTGGCCCACCGGGCCAGCTCCCGAGTGGTGATCACCTGATCCGTGTCCCGCATTCCCTCCACGCCGTGGTAATCGGCAGCAGCGTGCATTTCCTCCCGGCGAATTTCAAACTTTTTGGCGGTGCAGGGAGTCAGGGCCACGTGGACGATCTGCCTGGGGTCCAGGCCCATCTTTTGGGCAAAATAGGTCTTTACGGTAGGCCCCTGCATCCCGATGGGGCTTTTGGCGGTAGACAGGTGAGGCAACAGCTCCGGAGCGTAAATCTCGGCGAAGTGAACCCAGCCCGGGCAGCAGCTGGTGAACTGAGGCAGGGGACGATCTTTCTCCGTAATACGGCGGATCAGCTCACTGGCCTCCTCCACAATGGTCAGGTCTGCGGCGAAGTTGGTATCCAGCACATAGTCGACGCCCAAGGCCCGCAGCAGGGCTACCATTTTTCCTTCTACAAAGGCGCCCGGTTCCATGTCGAATTCCTCGCCCAGAGAGGCCCGGACGGCAGGAGAAGTGCTGACTACCACCACCTTATCAGGGTCGGCAATGGCCTTTTGTACCTGGGAAGTTTCGTCCCGCTCGGTGATGCTGTCCACCGGGCAGACATTGGCGCACTGGCCGCAGTAAATGCAGATGGCCTTGCCGCCGGTTTCTTCCAGGGTATAGGTTCCATGTACGCCCATCAGGTTAGTGCAGGCCTCTTTACACATGCCGCAACGGATACATTTTTCCTCCCAGCGAACAATGCTGGGGTTGTCCGCCTCAATGGGGACACGGACAGATAAAGGCAGATGGTTCAGTTTCCTCACATTCCTTTCTGTTTCATTTTCTGCTGACAGTTTTCACATAAATAAGTCAGTTTCAGATCATACGACAAAATAGAGATTCCGGCCGTTTTTTCCAGCTGTGCGGTGAGATCGCCCAGGTCGATGTCCATAAGTTTTCCGCATCCCTTGCACACTAGGTGATCATGGCGTTGGATGTGGTCATACCGGTCGGGCATCCCTTCCACCGATACCTTACGGATCAGATTCTCCTGCCACAGACGGTTGAGGTTATTGTACACAGTGGCTAACACCACGGTTGGATAAGTTTGCCGCAAGGCGTCAAAAATTTCCTCAGCCGTCATATGGCTGCGGGAAATGCTTACGATTTCTAAAATTTTCTTTCCATATTTTGTCATATCGTCCAACCTGTTTTTAGAATGATTCTAATTTTATTATATGAATTTTTTGGATTCAGTCAAGAGGTAAACCATATAAAATAGCTATAGATATTTTGGATGGGAGAAGGGCGGCGCAGGAAATACGCCGTACAAACAAAGAATAAAAGTCTGAATGTGTGGTGTGGAATAGGAAGCGCTTCTTGTCACAGGATTGAACCGGCGGACCAACCTCCAAAGAATTTCTCCGGAACGCAGAAAAACCGCCTGAGAAGGCGGTTTTTCCGGTAAAGCTGGTCGGAGTGAGGTGATTCGAACACCCGGCATCTTGCTCCCAAAGCAAGCGCGCTACCAGCTGCGCTACACCCCGATATGAATTTTATGGCCGCGTGCTCCGGAAAGACTCCCGTTGGCGCTGCCAGCAATCACCTTGTTATTATACCATCCCCCGGGGATTTGTCAACAAAGAAAGCCCCCAGGCCGCGGCCCGGGGGCGGGAAGACAGGGCTTACAGCCCCAATTCAGACTTCAGTTTGGCCAGCTCATCCTCTACAGTGGAGGGGGTGGCGGAACCATATTTCTTTTCCAGGGCGGCGGCGGGATCCTCCGGGGTGGCGTTCAGCTCCGCCATGGCGTTTTCCTGAGCCAGCATCCGGTCCGCTTTCTCTTCCATCCGCTGGAAAGCACTCATGGCGTCGGAAGCCTTGTCAGAGGCGGCGCTGAATTCGTTGAGCTTGCCCTGGGTCTTGGCCACGGCCACCTTGGCCTTGATGGTCTCACGGCGGCGCTTCAGCTCTTCGATGTCGCTGACCAGCTTGTCGTGCATCTGGCGCATCTTCTGGGCATTTTCGTGGGCCACGGCGTAGGCTTCCTCCAGCCCTTTGCCGTTGGCTTCCAGCTGCTGCTTTTTGCTGATGAATACCCGGGCGTCCGCTTCGTTGCCAGCCTGGAGGGCCTTCTTGGCCAGCTCGCCGTACTTCTGCACCTCGGCGGCGTTGGTGTCCACCTTGGCCTTGGTGCGGGTCTCCTCCGCCATGACGCCGGCGGTCTCCCGCTTGACTTCCGCAAGGCTCTCCAGCATGTCGCTGAGATACTGGTCGATCATCTTGGCGGGATCCTCCGCCTGGTCCAGAAGAGCGTTGATGTTGGCCTTGATGATGGTGGTGAATCTGTCAAGAATTCCCATAGCACAGTCTCCTTTACTCTTTACTCTCCTCAGGCCCCGGGGAATCCGTCCCCTGGGCCGGAGAAGCTTCTTCGCTTTGTTGATACTTCTTTGCCAGATTTTCAGCTTCGGTATCCCCGAAGGTCTCGATGGGGGTCTTCAGCAGCTCCTCGGTGCGTTTGTGTTCCAGAGCTTCCTGCTCCTTGCGCTTCTTCCACCAGAAAAACAGGATTGCCGCTAGAAGAATCAGCCCGAATACCAGCAGCACCACCGGCCAGGGGGACTTGGTAACGGTCATGATCCGTTCCCCGGTGTCGGCAAAAGTCCTGCTGAAAAACTCCTCTTCGGAGATATCCTCATAGTAGTACCGGTCCAGGTAGTCCCGGAAAATCCCCAGGGCTTCGTCGTCCAGGACGCTCTTGGCCTGGGCCCCGATGGTGTAACCCACATGGTATTCCCAGTCGTATTCGCAAAACACCACCAGGAAGTGGGCTTCGTCGGTGAACATCTGGTCGTAAAGTTTGGCGGAGTAGTCGGACAGGGCCTGGACGGAGATATCATGGGAGCCGTCCACCGAGTCGGTGATATAAAGGTAGGGCTGAATCCCCGTCTCCTGGTAGAAGGCCTTCATCCCCTTGGTGAGGGCCCCGGAGTCCACAATCCACCCCAGCTCGTCGGTGTAGTAGCCGGTTTCATTCACCGAGCCGGCGGGGAGAGGTTCCCGCTCCACAGTGGAGGGGGCGATGGAGGAACTTCCGGATCCGTTAGCGGCGACGGACACAAAGGAGAAAATGATGATCACAATAAAGAGCACCATCACCACTGCCAGGAGGGTGTTCCCGCCGGAGCCGCCGGAGCCGCCTCTGTAGCCGCTGCCCCGGCGTCCGCCCCAGCCGCTGGTGACGATTACGGTGCGGTTCCGGGTGGGGCCGAAAAAGAAGCCCCCGCTGCCGCGGCTCCCGCCCCAGCTGCTGCCGCTGCTGCGCCCGCTCCGGCCGCCTCCGCTGAATCCTCCGCTCCGGCGGCTGCCTCCGCTGAACCCGCCGCTGCGGCCCCCTCTGGAACCGCCGCCTCCACGGCCTGCTCTGCCCATATGGTACCCCCTCCTTCAATGTCCCGGGGCCGCGGAGGCCCCGGCTGCTTCAAACATTTTAAATATAGCATACAAAAATGAAAAATTCCAGAAAAACCGGTAAAAGATCTTTTTCCACCCAAAGGGAAGAGGCTCACAGAAGGCGTTTTTTGCAGAAAAAAACCCCCGTCAGGAGACGGGGGATTATTCCCGGAATTCAAACAGCCGTGAAACAGGGACCTCCAGCTGTTGGGCAATGTCCAGAAGGGTGTTTACCGAGGCGGGAACGCCGCTTTCCAGCCGCTGGATGTGGTTGCGGCTCTTGCCGATGGAGTCCGCCAGCAGCTCCTGGGTCAGGCCCCGGGACTTCCGGTAATATGCGACGTTTAAGCCGATTTGTTGCCATTCATCCTGATATTTTGAGGCCATTTTCTCACCCCAGATAAGTATACCCTTTGGGCGTTTTATTTTCGACAACCTAAAAATGTGCAAATGCACACATACACTTGGTTGTTTTACTCACTGGGCTATGGGAAAATACAACTGTAAACAAAATCCCCCATTGATTTTCCCCCGGGGATATGGGACAATATCACAGAAAGCACAAGAAAGGATGAGGGGCATGGGCAAGACGGTCTGCTTCACCGGGCACCGCCAGCTTCCGGCGGTGGGGAGGGTGTCCTGGGGGCACATCCTGGCCGGCCAGGTGGAGGAGCTGATCCGGGATGGGTACACCTGCTTCCGGGCGGGGGGCGCCATGGGCTTCGACACCCTGGCCACCCAGGCGGTGCTGTACGCCAAAAGGACCCACCCGGAAATCGCTCTTTCCCTCATCCTTCCCTGCCGGGACCAGGACCTGAAGTGGCCCGAAAACCACAGGAGAACCTACCGGGCCATCCTGGAACAGGCGGATTCCCTGGAGTATGTGGCGGAGGACTACCAAGCCGGGTGCATGCAGGCCCGGAACCGCCGCCTGGTGGAGGGGAGCCAGCTCTGTGTCTGCTGCCTTCTCCCGGGGAAAAGGGGCGGCACCCTTTACACCGTCCAGTACGCCCGGAAGCTGGGGGTGCCGGTGCGGAACCTTTGCCAAAGCCCGGTCTGAGACGGGAGAATACAACACCAGGGGGAGGGGCTTTGCCCCTCCCCCTGGTGTTTGGGGGTTTACAAATTCCCACCGGTTATGCTATAGTAATGCCTGCTATTTTGCCGGACAACGGAGGTTTACCCATGAAAGAATCGTCTCTGGGCCCAGCCCGCATCCTGCTGCCCACCGTCCCCCTGGGGCAGTGGAGCGTCATCGCCTGCGACCAGTTTACCAGCAGGCCGGACTACTGGAAAGAGGCTGCCGCCGCGGCGTGGGACGGCCCCTCCACCCTGGGGATGATCTGCCCTGAATACCGCCTGCTGGAAGAGGCCCCTCCGGAGCCTGCCGAAGCGGCGGCGGAGATCCGCCGGGCCATGGAAGCCGCCCTGGAAGGAGGCGCTCTCCGCCCTGCCGCCGGGGGGATGATCTACCTGGAGCGGACCCTCCCTTCGGGGAAGGTCCGCAAGGGGCTTATGGCCGCCCTGGACCTGGAAAGCTACGACTGGCGCCCTGGGGCCAGGACCCCGGTGCGGGCCACCGAAGAGGTGGTGGAGGAGCGGATCCCCATGCGCCTGGCCATCCGCCGGGAGGCGCCCCTGGAACTGCCCCACGCCATGATGCTGATGGACGACCGGGGCCGCACCGTTCTGGAACCTCTTTCCGCCGCCATCGGGGAGATGGACCTGGAGTACACCGGCTCCCTGATGCTGGGGGGTGGGAGCATCCGGGGGTGGAGCCTCATCCCGGAGCAGCAGGAATCGGTGCTGGAGGCCCTGGGACGTCTGGCGGAGCGCAGCCCCATGGAGCTGGGGGTGGGAGATGGCAACCACAGCCTGGCGGCGGCCCGGCGGTACTGGGAAGAGGTGCGCCGGGAGCTGCCGGAGGACCAGTGGGAGGACTGCCCGGCCCGGTACGCCCTGGTGGAGGTGGTGAACCTCTGGGACCCCTCCCTGGAGTTTGAGCCGGTGCACCGGGTGGTGACAGGGATCAGCCCTGACTGCTTCCTGGAGGACCTGGAACTGGAACTGGGAGCCGGGCTTCTCCCCCGGGAGGGGGCCCAGGAGCTGCGGTATGTCACCCTGGGGATGGAGGGGCGGCTCTGGGTGCCCGATCCCCCGTCCCCTCTTGCCGCCCGGACCCTCCAGGGATTCCTGGACCGGTACCGCCGGGAGAACCCGGAGTGCCGGGTGGACTACATCCACGGGGAGGAGGAGCTGCGGCGGCTGGCGGAACAGGAGGACGCTGTGGGCTTCCTGATGCCCCCCATCCCCAAAGAGGACCTTTTCCCCATGGTGCTCTCCGGGGGGCCCCTCCCCCGAAAGACCTTCTCCATGGGCAACGCCCGGGACAAGCGCTACTACCTGGAATGCCGTTTTCTGCGTCCGTGAGAAGCGTTGTGCGAACCGAACCGTTGTGCGCCGCTCTCTGAGCATACCACTGAAGATTCATAGGGCGCTTTGTTTTCTAACCTGGGATTCAGAAGGTGGTTTTGTGGGTATATCCTGCGGACTTCTCAGCCCAGGTTGTTTGTTCAGGGAGCGGGGCAGAAACCAGCGCCTCTGCGTCCGTATTCTCACGGACGCGGGTGCCCGGCCTGCCGGGCCGCTCTCTGAGCATACCACTTAAGATTCAGAAGGCGGTTTTGTGGGTATGTCCTGCGCTCTTCTCAGCCCAGGTTGTTTGTTCAGGGAGCGGGGTACCGCCTGACGGTGCGGCGTCCCTTTTCTCACGGACAAAAAGCCCCCCTGTCTATGGACAGGGGGGCTTTTTGTTTGGTATCCTTCTGGGAAAAGCTGCGCTCCTCCCAGCCCAGGTTGTTTGTTCAGAGAGCGGGGCACAAACTTACGCTTCTATGTTCCTTTTCTCACGGACGCGGCAGCGGGCCCTTGCCCGCCAGAGAGCGAGGCAGAAACCAGCGTTTCTGCGTCCCGCTTCTCACGGACTTGGCACCGGGCCCTCGCCCGGCCCGCTCAGCCGCACTTGCTGTAGCCGCAGGAGCGGCAGGCGACGCAGCCGCCTTCATGCTCCAGGGGGGAACCGCACTCGGGGCAGAACTTGGCGAACTTAGCCTCGGCGGGGGTGGCGGCAGGGGAGGGGGGCGCAGTGACCCCGGGCATGGCGGCGGTGGCGTGGCCCTTGGGCATGGTCTTGATGAGGGCGTCCACCCGCTTCACCACCTTGGCGATGGCGTCGGGGCAGGAGGTGCATTTCATCCCGGGCTGGCGGACGGTGGAGGGGCAGCGGATCCCCCGGAGCTGATCCAGGATCTCGTCGGGCTTCACCCCGCTGCGCAGGGCGATGGACACCAGCCGGGCGGGGGCTTCGGACGGGCTGGGGCATCCGCCTCCCTTGCCGGTGGAGGTGAACACCTCGCAGATACCATTTTCATCATAGTTGACGGTGACGTAAAGGCTGCCGCAGCCGATCTTCATCTTCTCGGTGGAGCCGTAGGTGATGGAAGGCCGGGGACGGGGGACAATCTCCCCGAAGGGGAGGGTGGGGAGGGGTTCCCGGGGGGCTTCGGCGGCTTCCCCTTCCTTCTTCACCTTCCCCACGTTAAGGACCTGGCCGTAGCGGCTGCCGTCCCGGTAGATGGTGACTCCCTTGCAGCCCAGTTTGTAGGCCAGCATGTACACTTCGCTGACCTCCTCCCGGGTGGCGCTGTTCTGGAAGTTCACCGTCTTGGAGACGGCGTTGTCGGTGTAGAGCTGGAAAGCGGCCTGGGTCCGGACATGGCTGGCGGGGCTGATATCGTGGGCGCAGACAAACACCTTCCGGATATCCTCCGGGATCTCCTCCAGATGGGCCAGGCTCCCGGCGGCGGCGATCTTCCGCATCAGGGCGTCGCTCATCAGGCCCCGGGCCCGGAGGACCTCCTCCAGCACCGGGTTTACCTCAACCATTTCGGTACCGTCCATGACGTTGCGGATGTACACAAAGGCGAACACAGGCTCCACACCGCTGGAGCACCCGGCGATGATGGAGAGGGTGCCGGTGGGGGCGATGGTGGTGATGGTGGCGTTGCGCAGGGCGGGACCATCCTTATAGATGCTCTCCCCAAAGAGGGGGAAGGCGCCCCGGACCTTGGCCAGCTCCTGGGACTCCTTGCGGCCGGTCTCGGTGATGAAGGACATCACCTTCTCCGCCAGCTTCACCGCCTCGGGGGAGCCGTAGGTGAGGCCCATCCGCAGCAGGGTGTCGGCGTAGCCCATAACCCCCAGACCGATTTTCCGGGTGGCACGGGTGGTCTCGGCGATGATCTCCAGGGGGTACTTGTTGACGTCGATGACGTTGTCCAGGAAGTGGACAGCGTCCCGAACCACCGCCCCCAGCTTCTCATAGTCGAACTCCAGGCCGTCCTTCCCCTCCCGAAGCATATTGGAAAGGTTGATGGAACCCAGGTTGCAGCTTTCGTAGGGGAGGAGGGGCTGCTCGCCGCAGGGGTTGGTGGACTCGATCTCACCCTGGCCGGGCACCACGTTGTCCCGGTTCAGGCGGTCCAGGAAAATGATCCCCGGCTCGCCGTTGCGCCAGGCGGCGTCCACAATCTTGTTGTAAACCTCCCGGGCGGAGAGCATCCCCACCGATTCCTTGGTCTTGGGGTCGATGAGGTCGTAATCCCGGCCCTCTTCCACCGCCTTCATAAATTCCTCGGTGATCCCCACCGAAATGTTGAAGTTGGTGATGTCGTTGTTATCCTTCTTGCAGTCGATGAACTGGAGGATGTCGGGATGGTCTACCCGGAGAATGCCCATGTTGGCCCCCCGGCGGGTGCCTCCCTGCTTCACCGCCTCGGTGGCCATGTTGAATACCCGCATAAAGCTGATGGGGCCGCTGGCCACTCCGCCGGTGGTGCGTACCGTGCTCCCCTGCTGCCGCAGCCGGGAGAAGGAGAAACCGGTGCCGCCGCCGGATTTATGAATCAGGGCGGCCTGCTTTACCGTTTCGAAAATGTCCTCCATGCTGTCCTCAATGGGGAGGACAAAGCAGGCGGAAAGCTGCCCCAGATCCCGCCCGGCGTTCATCAGGGTGGGGGAATTGGGAAGGAACTCCAGGTCGGTCATCAGCTGGTAAAAGCGATCCGACAGGGCTTTCACATCCGCCTTGGGGTCGTAGCTGAGGTCTGCGGCGGCGATGGTATCCGCCACCCGGCGGAACATATCTTCCACCGTTTCGGCGGGCCGGCCCTCCGGGTCTTTGATGAGGTACCGCTTTTCCAGTACCGTCCGGGCGTTCTTTCCGATTTTCATGGGGCACATCCTCTTTCCTTCATGTTCTTGTGTCGATACAATATATAGATATGGATCCAGTCCATCCACCCACATATTGTATCAAATAACCCTAGGCGTGACAAGGGCGAGAGGGAATTTTTTTGTGGGGATTCTGTACAAAAAATGGGGGGATGTGTTATGATAGTAAAGTGAATCAAACAGAGGGGAGGGAAGACCCAGATGCCCAGGGAACCGGAAGGGCGCCGGACGGCGGGGGAAGTCGCCGGACAGATGGAGGCTCTATACCTCCAGTACCGCACCCCCATGTACCGGGTGGCTCTGTCGGTGCTGCGGGACAGCGGCCTTGCCGAGGACGCGGTTCAGCAGGCCTTCCTGAAAATTTTTCAAAATTTTGAAAAGCTGGACCTTTCCGATTGCAATAAAACCCGATCTTTCATCGTTATCTTGGTCAGAAACACCGCCATTGACCTATACCGGCGCCGCCGGAGGGAGGGAGTCATCTCCTTTGAGGACCTGGAACGTCCCCTCCCTGACCGGCAGGATCTCCCCGAGGACCGGGCCATCGCCCGGATGGAAGGGGAGGAACTGTGCCGGTGCCTGGGGGAGATGGAGGAGCGTTACGCCAACCTGCTGATGCTTCGCTTCTATCACGGCTACCAAAACAAGGAGATCGCAGAGCTCCTGGGAATGAGCCAGGCTCAGGTGGCCCTGGGAATCTACCGGGGCAAGCAGAAGCTGGCGCAGATGATGAAAGGGGGGAAGGATAAGAATGGATCATGATCATGAGCTGGAAGAGCTTTTCTCCCAGAAGGGGGACCTCTTCGCCCGCCAGTTGGCAGGCCAACTGGAAAGCGGGGAGGAGAACCAGTTCTCTCCCCGCTTTGATGATGCTGTCCGGGAAATCATTGCCCGGGAGTCCGCCCGGATTGCTGCCGCCCCCGCCCCGGCCCGGTCCAGCTGGAAACGCCAGCTGAAGGCCGCCTGCCTTGTCCTGGTGTGTTTGGCGGGTTTGGGCTTGGGGGCTATGCGGGTGGAAGCTTTCCGCATCCCTCTCCTGGAGCTGCTGGTGGGCGGCCAGGAAAAGGGGTATACCCAGGTACAGTTCCCCAGTCTGGAGGGCAACGCCTCTTTCCGGGGGGAGATTCAGGATTATCTCCCCACCCAGGCGGCAGAGGGCTATCAGTTGGAAAGCGTGGAAGAGGACGACAGGTTTATCCATGCTGTTTACGCCAGCGGCGACGGGGAGCGCCTGTTCCTTTCGGTGACCCCCAACAGCGGTTCATCGGTAATGCTGGACAGCCATGACTCGGTGGTGACCCAGACCGAGATCGGCACCCGGGGCGCTTTTATCGCCCTGCGCCAGCAGGACAGCCGCCTGGTGGTGCTGATGTATGACAATGATTACGCCTACACCCTCACTGGATATATCTCCGAAGAGGAAGCGGTAGAGATGATGGCTTCCATCTCCGGCTAGCCTGGCGGGCTGGGGCCCGCAGTCTGGCCGGCCCCCCGAGGGGCGGAAGCCCCGGTGGGGCTTCCGAGGCCACGTTCCCGACCAAAGGGAGGGATGTACGTAAGAAAAGGGACACTGAATCGTAAGTTTGTGCCCCGCTCCCTGGCGGCCCAGGGGCCGCATCCACGTCCGTGAGAGAAGGAATACAGAGGCGCAAATAACTGCCCCGCTCTCTGAACATATCACTTGGGATGCAGAAGGCGGTTTTGAAAAAAACCAATTCATCCGGTCTGTATGGATGGGCTCCGTCCTTTCATGATTGAGGGGACGGAGATTTTTTATTTTCCCCAGCTGAGCTTTTTCAGCAATTCCTGCTTGGCCTGTTCTAAAGTTTTTTGGGGAAAATCGGGATAAATGCACTGGGAGCAGAGACCGGTGCTGTCTACTGAAATCTTTGACAAAATGTATCGGTTTTCCCAACAGTAAATACAAAGACTGTTTTCGCAATCCATTTGTTTTCCTCCTTATTCTGGGGGCTATCGCCCTCTTATATATGAGGGTTATATCCCCCATAATAACGATATGCAAGAAATTTTTCTTGGGGGGGATGGAAATGGTAGTTTTTGACCGGCTATGGGAAACCATGGGCCGTAAAAACATTTCCACCTATCAGCTCCGGGAAAAGTACGGCATCGACAGCAAGACGGTGCGGAAGCTGCGGAAAAACTGCACGGTAACCACTGCTACCCTGGACCGCCTTTGCACCATCCTGGAATGCAGTTTGGAGGATATCGCGGAACATATCCCCGACCGAAAAGAGTAATATCGCAGATAACTACAACAGGAGGATTCGTTATGAGAAGATCTGGGATTCTGTCCCTTCTGGCGGCGGCCACCGCCCTGATGATGGCCCTTTCCGGCTGCGGCGGCGGAGAGCCCTCCTCCCAGGAGAGCCAGGCGTCTTCCCAGTCCCAGAGTGCATCGGAAAGCAGCATCCCCGAGAGCAGTTCCCCCGCCAGCGCTCCGGAGAGCGGCGCGGCCAGTGAGAGCAGCGCCCCGGAAAGTACCGGTTCTCAAAGCGACGCTTCCACCCCGAGCTCTCAGAGCGCCCCGTCTCAGAGCAGCGCTCCGGCGTCCTCCTCCCAGGCCGCTCCGGCGGAGCCGATCCTCTACCAGGATGAGGAAGTTCTGGAAGTATGGGCCCTGGACGGGGACACCCACACCACCGTTCCCTATGTCCCGGGCGGCGAGAACCAGCCTGACGGGGAGCGGCTGGAAGCGGCCCTGAACGACGCCCCGGAGGCGTCGTCGGGAGATGCCTTTATCCTCTTTACCCAGGAGGGGCGCCGCTATGTCTACCTAGGGGAGGACCCCTCGGGGGAGCTTTCCAGTGTGTGGGAGCAGGTTTACAACAGCCGGAAAGAGAAGAATATCCACTGGATCACCCACATGACCCCGGGGAAGATCACCTCTATGAACGCAATGGGTTTGGGGGAGATGCTGGGGGAAGGGATCAGTGACCGGCAGACCCTGGATAAGATCGCCGCCTGGCTCAAGGAGAACTTGACGGTGGATGCCTCCAAGGAGATCCGGGTGTGGGACGGACCCGACAACCCTGATATGTCCGCCGGCCTTTGCTGCCTGCGCATCGACTTTGACACCGGCGTATACTATACCCTCATCACCTACGGGGAATATGACTATCTCCCCGACCCTGACGGAAGCTATATGAGCCTGTACACCAGCGATCTGGATCAGACCATTTCCTATACCCTGGCCCCAGGCAGTGCTGCGGCCCTGCGCACCTTCTTTGACGGGCTGGCGTAAACCTCCGAAACCAAAGCCCCTCCCAAATCAGGGAGGGGCTTTTTTGCGCCGCAGAAAGGGAAATTTACCGCAGAAAAAATTTTTTCAAAAAATGCTTGACAAAGTCAGAGAAATGGAATATACTGACTTTGTCAGATAAATCAAGGAGGACCACCAACATGGAGGAAAGCATTTCCCGCAGCATTTTGACGCTGAAAAGGGACTTTTCCGATTTCTGCAACAAGGAGCTGGCTGAGATGGGGCTGGCCCCGGGGCTGATGTTCTTTGTCATCTACCTGGGACGGCATCCGGAGAGCTCCCCCGGCAAGCTGGCCGCCGCTTTGAAAGCGGACACCGGCCACACCGCCCGCTCGGTGGAAAAGCTGGTCCAGGGCGGCTTCGTGGAACGGCGGCAAAATCCCCAGGATCACAGGGCGTTTCTTCTCAGCCTCACACCCCAGGGAATGGAGGCGTTTGATAAGATCCGGGGGCTTTTTGCCCGATGGGATCAGGAGGCCCTGAAGGACTTTTCTCCCCAGGAAAGCGCGGAGCTGCGCCGGCTGCTGGGACAAATCGTACGAAATAAGCAATTGAGTATGCAAGACTGCAAGGAGGAACAATCATGAAAAAAGGAACTAAGATCTGGCTTTGGATCGCTCTGATTCTTTGCATCGCCACCACCGCTCTCAACGCCGCTTCTGGGAGAATCCTCTCGGTGGTTATCGCCCTGGGAAGCATCGCAGGACTCTGCCTGCTGCTGTTCCGGGA
>JAHZBJ010000052.1:2855-13514 GCA_019423445.1 Oscillospiraceae bacterium | reverse complement strand
TCAAAAAAGCCCGGAATATCAAGGAAAATCATCGCTCAGACGATTGAAGTACGGTCTGAAGGCCGCCCGCCGCGCTCCCCAGTTCTCCAAGAGATAATCAGCCAGATTGTCTCCACACCCTGTTTCAAACCCCCGGAAGCCTGCGGCTTCCGGGGGTTTTTCCGTTCCGGCGGGGGAGAGGGGCTTTCCAACCGTCCCCGGGGATGTTATGATAGAGGAAAACAGCGGCGCAGCACGGGGAAGGGCAGCCGGGAGCCGCCCTCTGCCGGGAAAGGAGCCTTTTATGGCCAAGAAAAACCCCCGCAACACCAAAGGCCGGATCATCCAGGCCGCCTGGCAGCTCTTCTACCGCCAGGGCTACGACGACACCACCGTGGAGGAGATTATCGATGCCTCGGGAACCTCCCGGGGTTCCTTCTACCACTATTTTGAGGGAAAGGACGCCCTCCTCTCCTCCGTCTCCTACCTTTTTGACCAGAAGTACCAGGAACTGATGGAGACCATGGACCCGGGGATGGACCGCTTCGACCAGCTGATGTACCTGAACCGGGAACTTTTCGCCATGATCGAGAACTCCATCTCCCTGGACCTCCTGGCCCGGCTCTATTCCTCCCAGCTCATCACCAGGGGGGACAAGCACCTTCTGGACCACAACCGCATCTACTACAAGCTGCTGCGGCAGATCGTCCTCCAGGGGCAGGAGCGGGGGGAGCTTCGGGGAGATGTGACGGTAAACGAGATGGTCCGGGTCTACGCCCTCTGTGAACGTGCCCTCATTTATGACTGGTGCCTTTCCGAAGGGGATTACTCCCTCCTCCAGTACGGGAAAACCATGATGCCCATGTTTTTTCAGGGCTTCCGGGCAGGCTCAAAATAAATTTTAAAAAATATATTATAGGCAAGATTAAGAAATGTATAGCTAAAAATCCTTGTTATAAAACGGATATATCAGAAATATGCAGAACAATGTACAGACTTTATTCTATACATTGTTCTGTATTTTGTTCTCAGATTTTTCGTGCTATAATGTCTCCATTATGTCCCCTGCAAAGGGAAAAAGGAGAGAGCACCATGGAACAGGCATTGATCTTACTCGCCATTGTCCTCTACCTGCTGGCCATGCTTTGGATCGGATTTATCTATTCCAAAAAGAACGCCACGGTGGACGACTTCTATCTGGGAGGGCGGAAGCTGGGGCCCATCGTCACCGCCATGAGCGCGGAGGCCAGCGACATGTCCTCCTGGCTCCTGATGGGGCTGCCCGGGGTGGCCTATCTCACCGGCCTTGCCGAGGCCAGCTGGACGGCCATCGGCCTGGTGGTGGGCACCTACCTTAACTGGCTCATTGTGGCCCGGCGGATCCGCCGCTATTCCCACCGCCTGGACGCCATCACCGTGCCCCAGTTCTTCTCCCGGCGCTGGGGGGATGAGAGAAACCTCCTCTCCGCCATCGCCGCGGTGGTGATTATCGTCTTTTTCATCCCCTACCTTGCCTCCGGCTTTTCCGCCTGCGGCAAGCTGTTCGCCAACCTCTTCGCCATGGACTACCTCACCGCCATGCTGATCTCCGCCGCGGTTATCGTCATCTACACGGTGCTGGGGGGCTTTCTGGCTGCCTCTTTCACCGATCTGGTCCAATCCATCGTCATGACAATAGCCCTGGTGGTGGTGCTGGCCTTCGGGGTGTCCCAGGCCGGCGGGATGGAGGCGGTGCTGAACAACGCCCAATCCATGGCGGGGTACCTCTCCCTCTCCCACATCCATGACCCGGCCACCGGCGGTTCCAACCCTTACAGCTTCCTCACCATCTGCTCCCTGCTGGCCTGGGGCCTGGGCTACTTCGGCATGCCCCACATCCTGCTGCGGTTCATGGCCATTGGAGAGGAGAAAAAGCTGAACCTCTCCCGGCGGGTGGCCACCTCCTGGGTGGTGATCTCCATGGGCGTGGCGGTGCTCATCGGGGTGGTGGGCAATGGCATGACCCGGGCCGGGGCCCTGGAAAAGCTCTCCGACCCGGAGACCATTGTGGTCCATATCTCCACCCTCATCAGCGGGTACGGCCCCCTGGCCGCCCTGACGGCGGGGCTCATCCTGGCGGGGCTCCTGGCCGCCACCATGTCCACTGCCGACTCCCAGCTCCTGGCCGCCTCCTCGTCGGTTTCCCAGAACCTGGGGGCGGAGTTCCTGAAGCTGAACCTCAGCGGGAAAAAAGGGGTGGCGGTGGCCCGGGGCACCATGGTGGTCATCTCCCTCATCGCCGCCTTCCTGGCCCGGGACCCCAACAGCTCCGTTTTCCGGGTGGTGTCCTTCGCCTGGGCAGGATTCGGGGCGGCCTTCGGCCCCACCGTCCTTTTCGCCCTGTTCTGGAAGCGCTCCAACCTCTACGGCGCCCTGGCGGGGATGCTCACCGGCGGCGTCATGGTGTTCGTCTGGAAGTATCTCGTCGCCCCTCTGGGAGGCCCCTGGGCCATCTACGAGCTGCTCCCCGCCTTCCTCTGCGCCAGCCTCGCCATTGTGGTTGTCTCCCTCCTGACTCCTCCTCCCTCCCGGGAGGTTCTGGACCACTACCAGGACTACAACCGCTGATCCTCAGCAGCCTGGAAAAAGGCCGCCGTCCTTCTCCAAAGGACGGCGGCCTTTTCTGCCGTTATTCCAGGATATAGATGTCCACCCAGCGGACGCTGTTGAGCTTGCTTTCCTCGTAGGTGTCGTAGAAGAGGTCCACGTCGATGATGCCGTCCACCAGGCCGGAGCCGGTGTCGTTGGCCACGGCGTAGCCGTAGATGAAGCTGCCGCTGGAGGAGCGGATATACAGCTTGCTGCCGTAGGGGATCTGTTCGGGGCGCACCGCCACGGTGCCGGCGGTGCAGTTGTAGACCCCGGTCCTGGCCTGGGAGATGTGGGAGCCGGCTCCCCAGGCGTTGCCCCCGCGCCAGTAGCCGGTGGCCTTCTGTTCCCGGAGCACCGCCTTATAGGTGATGGGGATGCCGTTCTCGTCCAGGGGGTAGTCCTCCGACCAGTCCAGATTGGAAACGGCGGCGGTAAGGGCTCGGGTCTGGGAGGCCATGGCGGCGGTGAGGACCTGGGGGTTCTTCTGGTACTGCTCCTCAAAGAGGGCTACCATCCGGTCGTAGTCGTCCCCCTCCATGGTCTGGTAGTAGGTGTAGGTGACCCGGCCCATATAGGAGTCCTTCCGCACCAGGAGGTACTTGTCCTCGGTGCCTGCCACGATGCAGGGGCAGAGGACCATGGTGATATCCTCGCCGTTGATGTTCAGGTCAAACTGGATGTTGGGCCGGTCCTCGGGGTCCTCGGTCCACTGGGGATTCCGCAGCTCCGCGGCGTCGGACATCATCTGGCGGAACTGGTCCAGAAGCTCCGCGTCCTCGGCCCGGTCCAGGTAGATGGCGGGGCGGTCCCCGTCCACCACCATGCTCACCACGGCGGCGTCAAAGAGGGGCAGATCCAGCAGGTCCCCGATCTTCTGGAAGGCGGCGTCCTGCTCCAGGGGAAGGCTCTCCGGGCCGCCCCCGGTGTAGACCCGAAGTCCTCCGGTCTTTTCCAGGCGGAACTCCTGGTCCGGCCCCAGGATCTCCGGGGCGGGCCAGAAGGTGATGGCGGTGTTGCCGTCGTCCCAGTCCCCCCAGAGGAGGATCTCCCTGGCCCCGTCGGGGAACTTCTCAAAGAGGAGGAAGGTGGCGTCTCCGTAAAGGTAGAGGTAGAAGCGCTGCTCCCCGGTGTCCAGCTCCATATACCGGTGGACGGGATCCTCCTCCGGGAACTCCGGAGGGGCGGCGTCCAGGGTTTCCAGGGTCCCCTCCTCCCCGGGGAGGTAGCACCGCAGGTACTCTTCACCGTTGTCCCAGGAGGCCCCGGCCCAGAGGGCGGCGATCCCCTCAGCGTCCAGCTCCGGGTCCCGGATGTAAAAGACCAGCTGGTCCCCCTCCCGGAGGACCGAGAGGTCCTGAATGCTGTGGCCGCTCCACTCCAGCTCCTCCAGGGGGCCTGTCCCCTGGGCGGTGATGCGGGTCTTTTTCCCGGAAGCGTCGGCAAAGGCCAGCTCCCAGGATGCCTCACCGGCGGGGAGCTGGGCTTGGAAGGCGGCGTCCTCCAGAGTCAGGCGGAGCCTGCCCCCGGCGTAGGTCTGGGCTGTAAGGTCCTCCCCCTCCAGGGACGCCGCCGGGGCGCCCCAATACAGCTCCTCCCACCATTGGGGCTGGGACTCCGGCTGGGAGGGGCCCTCCTCCGCCGGCTGAGAGGAAGGGCTGCTCCCCCCAGAACAGGCGCAGAGGCAGAGGGCAAGGGCAATGGCCGCCGCCACGGCCCGGATGGATCGTTTCAAAAAATCGCTCCTTTCAAAAGGGTGCCGGTTCTTCCGGCAAAGGTTTCGGAAGATTTTGCAAAGTCTGAGAAAGTTTCATCCTAAGGAAAACGCCCGTGTGGGCGGGCGTTTTTTGTAAGATCAGAGGGCCGGTTCACCACACCGAGGGCTGCTTGTGGCTGGGGTTGGAGGTGACGGTCACCGGTTCAATGGTCTCCCCGGGACGGAGGAGCCGTCCCATCACCACAAAGCGCTGGTTGCTGGTGGAACCGTAGGCCCGGGTGCAGGTGGAGAGGGTGACGATCTTGTCCGAGGCGTTGACGTCCACGTCGAACTTATGACGGCTCCGCCGCTGGGCCTCGCTGATAATGTAGCTCATATCGCCGTCGGATTCGATATAGTCAAAGGCCAGTTCCGTATAGAAGCAGGCGAAAATCTTCACCACAAACTCCCCGCCCTGGGCGGTGGAATAGTAGAAGTAGGGGTAACTCTGGGCCATGGCCAGCCAGTGGTAGCCGGTAAGCTGGGCAAACATCACATCCCCGGGATAGCCGATCCGGGGGGAGGCGCTGTAGTTGGTCCAGTTGTGGCCGTAAATGACGGTATTGTTGGAGAGTCCCGAGGAGGATGCGCTGGTTTTGGTGGTGGGGTTGGTCCAGATGACCCCGTTGTAGCTGTACTGCTTGTCGTAGCCCAGGTGGGTGTAGTAGTTGACGTCCTGGGTGTTCTGGACAATGGGCCAGTCGATGTTGGTGCCAGGCACCCGCAGCCAGCCCACCACATCGCTGTTGATGCTCTTCCAGTAGGCGATGTTGCTGGCGCCGCTGTCCCCGTAGGCGGAGGCCACAAACTCCCCGGTGGCAGGGTTCACCCAAGTATAGCCGCCGCTGGAACCGGACTGGCGCTCCTCCCACTGGGCATGGAAAGTCTTGGAGAGATCCGAGGCGTTTATGCTGGCAGTTTCAAGCCCCTCGGCGGCCAGCTGGGTGAACATGGCGTCCTCCCTGGCGGAAGCTGCCGCGGCGGCGTCCACCGCCTCCTGGTAGGCCAGAGCCGCCTGAGCCGCCTCCTGGTTTTTACGGTGCACCATCATTCCTCCCGCAGCAGCGGCGATGATGAGACAGGCGGCGGCGCCTGCCAGCACCGCGGCCTTTCCAGGCCCGGCCGTTTTGCGGCTGTACCTTCCCCCAACAGCATCCCTTTCCATGTGATACCAACCTCCTCTGGGACATTTCCGTTTCGCCTGGCGCGGCAAACACATGGTTAGTATAGCACATTTTGGATAAAAAGGAAAGAATTCTTGAAAAAGTTACAAAATGCCAGTGCCAAAAGCCTCCTAATCCTGTATAATAGGATTCGACAGAAACAGGGCTTTTTTGCCCCTGGGCGGGGAGGCGCTCCCCGCCGGAAAAGCTGATCACAGGGCGGGGAAGGAACGGATAGGATCATGGAAATTATGATGCGCAGGGCCAAGATGGCGGACGCCGCCGCCATCAACGCCCTTTGGAACCGGCAGGCCGGGGGAGAGGGCCGGCTGGAAATCGACCAGCGGCCGGTGGAGTACCACCAGGAATGGCTGGCGGCCCACGACCGGCGGCACCCGGTGTTTGTTGGGAGCCTGGAAGGGGAGGCAGTCTGCTGGGCCGCCCTGGGATACGGCTCCCCGGAGGGGTATCCCTTTGACGGGGTGGCCTCGGTGGAGCTGGGCCTGCCGGAAGACCTGAGCGGCTCGGAGCTTACCGACCTGCTCCTTCACTTCCTGGAGCAGCAGGCCCTGCGGCTGGGGTACTACAAGCTCACCGCCGCCATCCCCGCCGGACAGCGGTACCTCCTCCACGCCTACCGGCGGGCGGGGTTCCGGGATGTGGGGACCCTCCGGAGCCACGGCTACTGCCGGGGGCGGCTGGTGGACATGTCCCTGATGGAACGGCTCCTCCCCCCCAATCTGCCAGCCCTGGAGGAATACTACAGCCGCCGCTACCCCTTCTACGAGGAATACTTCCAGGAGGAGCGCCGCCGGAAGGAAGATGCCGCCACCGAAAACCAGTCCCTGGAGTACGAGGAGGTGGCGGCCCCGGAAGGTCAGCTCCCCGAGGGGATCGTCCGGTTCCTGCGGACCAAGCGGGACGAGAACGGCCGGCCGGTGCGCCGCCAGGCCCCGCCCCCGGAGGAAGCCCGGGAACCTCTCCAGGACGAGGAAAGGGATTCCCAGGCCCCGGAGAAAAATGCCGGGGTGCCGGGGCTCCCGGAGGGGATCGTCCGGTTCCTCAAGAGCAAGAAGCGCCCCGACGGCACCCCCCTGGACCCGGAGCTGCCTCCGGTGGTGCCGGTGAAGGTGGCCCCCATCGCCGGCCAGACCATGTCGGTGGCCGCCCAGGAGGAGGAAGGGGAGGAGCCCCCGGTGGAAAGCCCGGAGATCCCCGGCCTTGCCGTTTCCCCCGAGGACCCCGAGGACGACCCCAACCAGCTCCGCTTCGACGACATTGTAAAGCCCTGAAAAATCCGCCCCCGGTTTGGGGGCGGATTTTTACAGACAAAAAACTCCCCCCTGTCAAAGAGGGGAGTTTTTTGCGAAACAACCGATTTTGATTCTGTGGAGCGGCAGTCTCCATATATCTGTTTCATTCCCGGGGCCTCACCCCCGGTTCCGCTTCCGAAGATACCCCGTCAGGGAACGCAGGAACAATGCGGTAACAACACCCCCATACAGCAGGCACATATAAAAATCGGGGACGGGGATAGTTTCTATCGTTCCTCCCGCTACCGTTACCCCCACGGGGAAAAAAGTCCAGATGCAGCAAAGCAATTCCGCCGCCAGAAGAGGTGTTCCAGGGGCCGCGTTCCAAAGGAGTCCGCAGAAAATCGCTAACATACAGCCTAAAATAGGATTATATAAAAGGGACCACCATGAATAGAATAAAAACATTTTTTGTGAATCCCAGACATGATCTTCCAGGATCTGTCCCAACCAGGGGAAAAAAAGCATATAAAGAGCTGTGAAAAAAACAACGCAACCAACTTTTACCCCATAAATCCTCATAAACACCTCCCATTTATTGACTATATTGTACAATAATTTTTATAAATGTAAATATTTATATTATAAAATTATTAGATTTCGGCACTTCCCAAACAGAAAATCTGAAATTTAGAAGGCGCTTTTTGTCCGTGAGAGAACAGACGCAGAACCGTAGGTTTGTGCCCCGCTCCCTGAACAAAAAACTCGGGCTGAGAAGAGCGCCGGATACACCCACAAAGGCGCCTTCTGAATCCCAAGTGATATGCTCAGAGAACGGGGCACTGTGTTTCGGTTTGCACAACGCCTTTCACGGACATGGCAGCCCGGTTAAAGAGCGAGGCAGTCATTTGCGCTTCTGTGTCCCTTCTCTCACGGACCCGGCCCCGGGCCCTGGCCCGGGCCTACTCGGCCCGGGTGACATCGCTGATGATCTTCCCGTCGGAGATGGTCACCACCCGGCGGGCGCTTTCGGCGATTTTGGGGTCGTGGGTGATGAGGATGACGGTGCGCCCCTCCCGCCACAGCCCCCGGAGGATCTCCATGACGTCGTGGCCGGATTTTTTGTCCAGGTTGCCGGTGGGCTCGTCGGCCAGGATCACCGGTGGCGCGGCGGCAATGGCCCGGGCAATGGCCACCCGCTGTTGCTGGCCGCCGGACATCTCGGCGGGGCGGTGGTCCATCCGGTGCTCCAGCCCCACCCGGATGAGGGCGGCGGTGGAGAGCCGGCGGCGCTCCTCCCGGCCGATCCCCCGGTAAATCAGGGGGAGCTCCACATTTTCCAGGGCGTTGAGGCTGGGAATGAGGTTGAAGCCCTGGAAGATAAAGCCGATCTCGTTGTTGCGGATCTCCGAAAGCTCATCGTCGCTGAGATGGGAGACGTCCTGGCCATCGATGAGATATTCCCCGGAGGTGCAGACGTCCAGGCAGCCCAGCATGTTCATCAGGGTGGACTTGCCCGAGCCGGACTGGCCGATAATGGCCACAAATTCCCCCCGGTCCACCGTGAGGGAGACCCCGTCCAGGGCCCGGACCTCGTTTTCCCCGGGATTATAGATCTTGTAGATGTTTCTTACCTCGATGAGATGGGACATAAATGCATCCGTCCTTCCTGTGATGGAGGCTCCGCCGGGACGTTCCCCGGGAGTTCTTAATGGTAGTATGCCCCGCCGTAACCCTGGGGCCGCGGCAGGGGGCCTTTTATCATACGACAAAAAGGCCCCGGGAACTTCATCCCGGGGCAGAACCGGCCTTTTTTATTCGGCGGCGGAGAGAAACAGGGTGGTGCGGTTGGGCAGGCAGGTGGCCACCTGGAGATCCTCCCGGAGGAAGCCGGTATTGATGCAGACCTTATCGGGGCAGTCGGAGTCCAGGAAACGGATGGCATGGTCCTTCACCTGGAAGGTAATGGGCAGGCCGGTGTCGTCCAGGATGGAGAACTCCTGGTCAGGGGCCTGGTTCAGGTCCAGAGTCCGCACCACTTCATCCCCTACGGTAATGGTGGCGATAATGTGGCCCTTGACGGACCGGGGCCTCAGCAGCCACCAGAGCGAGGCCGCCACCAGCAGCCCTGCCGCCAGCCAAAGGGCGGCCCGGAGTTTGGTTTCCTTGGTCATGGACGGTTCCCTCCCTGTCTTTGTCACGGAATCTATCATACCACAAATCCCCCCTGGAGTGGTGAACAAACTGTTTATAGCCCCCTTCCCGGGGCATACTTTGTTGGAAAAAGAGGCAAAGGGGGGACGCCGGCGGTGAGACCGGAATCCAGAGACAGGCTTATGGGCTTTTCCACCTCCTTCGGCATCACTTTTCTGGTGATGATGGTGGTGCTGGGGACAGTGTGCTTTCTTTCCTATTTCCGCCTCAGCCGGCCGGAGGAAGAGGAGATTGTCCCCGACGCTTACCTCCCGGGGACCGAGGACCGGCTGGTGATGCTGGTGGCGGCGTCGGAGGATGCCTCAATGGCGCCGGACACCTACCTCCTTCTGGGCTTCCTGCCGGACAAGGGGAGGATCGCCCTCTGCGTGCTGCCCCCCTCCACCTACCTGGAGTACGGCGGCCAGGGGAGCACCCTGGGACGGCTGTGGCAGCAGGGAGGGCTGGGGTACGCCCAGAAGGGGCTGGCCCAGTACCTGGACATTCCCATCCACCGCTACGCCGCCCTGGATACGGCGGACCTGGAACAGCTGATGTCCTACGGAGGACTGCTGGACTACGACCTTGCGGTGGACCTGAACTACACCCTCCACGGCCGGCAGATCGTCATGCCCCGGGGCCGGTACCAGCTGGACGGCAGGAAGGCCATGGACATCATCTCCTACCCCGCCTACAAAGGAGGGGAACGGGAACGCAGCGACCGGGCCGCCCTTCTCATTTCCCAGATCATCACCCATAACCTCCCCGCCTTCCTTACCGACACCGGGAGCCGCATCCAGGAAACGGCCCTGGAGCTTCTGGACACCGACCTCTCGGTGGCGGACTGCCTTCAGCGCAGCGACGCCCTCCAGTTCCTGGCCCGGCTGGAACTCCCCGCCACCACCATCGTCTTTCTGGAAGGCTCCCTGAGCCGGGACTACACCGTCTACCACCTTACCGACGACTGCAAAGCCCGGATCCGGGAGATGTACTGCCTCCCCGGGGAGACAGGGGAGGATGAAACGGAAGGGTCAGGAGAGGCCCAGGAGGGAAGCGGCCCCTCCTCCCTTCCTCCGGCTCAGGAGGAGCCTGACCAGCCCCAGAGCCGAACCCCCCTTCTGGACAGCGGAGACCCCCCCATCCAGGACCAGCCCCGGATGGAAACCCCCTACGTCAAATTCCGTTGATCCGGGCCGGGTGGCCCCGGGGGCGGGTCCGTGAGAAGCGTTGTGCAAACCGCAAAATACTGCCCCGCTCCCTGAGCATATCACCTGGGATTCAGAAGGCGGTTTTGTGGGTGTGTCCAACGCCCTTCTCAGCCCATGTTATTTGTTCAGGGAGCGAGGCAGAAACCAGCGCCTCTGCGTCCCTCTTCTCACGGACATCCCTCCCGTTGGCCGGGAACGTGGCCTCGAAAGCCCCGCCGGGGCTTTCGTGTCCGTGAGAAGGGTTGTGCTAACCGAACCGTCCTGCCCCGCTCCCTGAGCATACCACCCGGGATTCAAAAGGCGGTTTTGCAGGTGTATCCTGTGCCCTTCCCAGCCCAAGTGATTTGTTCAGAGAGCGGGGCAGAACCCAGCGTCTCTGTGTCCCTTCTCTCACGGACATGAAAGCGGGGCCACCCCCGCCGCTCTTCCCAGCCCAAGTGATTTGTTCAGAGAGCGGGGCAGAACCCAGCGTCTCTGTG
>JAHZBJ010000052.1:0-2755 GCA_019423445.1 Oscillospiraceae bacterium | reverse complement strand
TCCCTTCTCTCACGAACATGAAAGCGGGGCCACCCCGCCGCTCTTCCCAGCCCAAGTGATTTGTTCAGAGAGCGGGGCACAATTTTACGCCTCTGCGTCCCTCTTCTCACGGACGAAAAAAAGAAAAAACGGGGCATCCTATCCCTAGTGGTCAAATACGCCGGCTGGGCCGGCTTGCAGAAGGAGAAGGTTTCATGGAACAGGAACTGTTGGACCTTGTGGTCAAACGATACGGAAAGGAGCTGCGGGACTGCGCGCCGGAGGAGATCTGCGCCGCCCTTCTGGAAATTACCTCCCGGCGCCTGGCGGGGGTTCCCCTCAACGCCGGCCAAAAGAAGCTCTACTATATTTCGGCGGAATTCCTGGTGGGGAAGCTCCTGGGGTGCACCCTCATGGCCCTGGGGGAATATGACGCCGTAGCCGCCCTCCTGGAGCGCAGCGGCCACACCATGGGTGAGGTGGAGGAGGCGGAGCCGGAACCCTCCCTGGGCAACGGCGGCCTGGGACGGCTGGCCGCCTGCTTTTTGGACTCCATCGCCACCCTGGGGCTGCCGGGGTCCGGGGTGGGGCTTCGGTACCATCTGGGGCTGTTCCGCCAGGTGTTCCGGGACCGCCGTCAAACCGAGGAACCGGACCCGTGGCTCTCCCCGGAGAGCTGGCTCATCCCCCGGGAGGTCTCCTTCCAGGTGCCCATGGGGAACGGGGTCCTCACCTCCCGGCTCTACGACCTGCCGGTGGCGGGATACGGCGGGGGAAAGGTGTTCCTCCATCTCTTCGACCTGGACACGGTGGAGGAATCCCTGGTGAAGGAGGGGATCTCCTTCGACCAGACCGATATCCCCCGGAATCTCACCCTTTTCCTCTACCCCGACGACAGCACCCACCAGGGGAAACTGCTGCGCTTCTGCAAGCAGTACTTTATGGTTTACAGCGCCGCCCAGCTCATCCTCCGGGAGGCCCGTGAGGCCGGTTCCAACCTCCGGGACCTTGGGGACTACGCCGTCATCCAGATCAACGACACCCACCCCAGCCTGGTGATCCCGGAGCTGATCCGGCTGCTGACCCTGGAGGGGCTGGAGATGGAGGAGGCGGCAAAGATCACCGCCTCAGTCTGCGCCTACACCAACCACACCATTCTGGCGGAGGCCCTGGAGAAGTGGCCCCTGGCAGACCTTGAGGCGGTGGCCCCTCAGCTGACGCCCATCCTCCAGTGGCTGGACGCCCAGGTGAAAAAGCGCCATCCCGGCCGGGAGGAGCTGGGCATCATCGACGAAGATGGGCTGGTCCATATGGCCCGGCTGGATATCCACTACGGTTTTTCGGTGAACGGGGTGGCCGCCCTCCACACCCGGATCCTGGAAGAAAGCGAGCTGCGGCCCTTCTACCAGATCTACCCGGAGAAATTCAGCAACAAAACCAACGGCATCACCTTCCGCCGCTGGCTTCTCCACTGCAACCGGCCCCTGACCCGGCTTTTGGAGGAGACCATCGGCCCCGGCTTCCGGAAAGACGCCGGGCAGCTGGAAAAGCTCCTGGAGTTCCGGTCGGACCCCCAGGTCCTGGACCGGCTCCTGGGGGTGAAAGCCGCCGCCAAAGAGGAGCTGGGGCGGTTCCTTTTGGGGAACACCGGCCAGGAGGTGGATCCCGCCTCCCTTTTCGACATTCAGTCCAAGCGCCTCCACCAGTACAAGCGCCAGCAGATGAACGCCCTGTGGATCATCCATCAATACCGTGAGATTCTCCGGGGGCATACCCCGCCCCGGCCGGTAACCGCTGTTTTCGGGGCCAAGGCCGCCCCGGCCTACACCCAGGCCAAGGATATCATTCACCTTCTTCTCTGCCTTTCGGCTCTCTGCGCCGCCGACCCGGCGGTGGCTCCCTGGCTCCGGGTGGTGATGGTGGAAAACTACAATGTGGCTGCCGCCGAGAAGATGATCCCCGCCTGCGACCTGTCGGAGCAGATCTCCCTGGCCTCCAAGGAGGCCAGCGGCACCGGAAATATGAAGTTTATGCTCAACGGGGCCGTCACTCTGGGCACCCTGGACGGGGCCAATGTGGAGATCTCCCAGCTGGTGGGCCCGGGGAACATCTATCTCTTCGGGGCCGCCTCCCAGGAAGTGCTCCGGCGGTATGAGGAAGGGAGCTACCGCCCTGGGGAGCTGCTGGAGGACCGGCCGCCCCTCCGGGAGCTGGTGGAGTTCATCACCTCTCCTCAGCTGCTGGAGCTGGGGGACCGCCAGTGCCTGGAACGCCTCCGCCGGGACTTTGAAGAAAAGGACTGGTTCATGGCCCTCCCCGACCTGCCGGAATATATCCGGGTGAAGGAGGAGGCTCTGGAGGACTCCCTCCGGAGCCGGGAATGGGCGGAAAAAATGCTGGTGAACATCGCCAAGGCGGGGTTCTTCTCCGCCGACCGCACCATCCGGGAGTACAACCAGGATATCTGGCGCCTGGCGGACCAGGGTCCGTACCCGGGTCCGTGAGAGAAGGGACGCAGAGGTGTAAGGCGGTACCTCGCTCTCTGGCCGGGCAGGCCCGGAGCCTGGCCGGTCCCCGAAGGGGACGGAAGCCCCGGTGGGGCTTCCGAGGCCACGTTCCCGACCAACGGGAGGGATGTCCGTGAGAGAAGGGACGCAGCACCGCCAGGTAGCACCTCGCTCCCTGGCCGGCTGGAGCCGGCTGTCGGGTCCGTGAGAGAACGGACGCAGAGGTGTAAGGCGGTACCTCGCTCTCTGGCCGGGCAGGCCCGGAGCCT
>JAHZBJ010000051.1:8161-14052 GCA_019423445.1 Oscillospiraceae bacterium | reverse complement strand
GAAGCTCACTGGGGATGAGATGCTTCTGGCCGCGGCGGAGACCGCGGGGGAACTTCTGGGGCTGGATCCCACCCTGGAATATACCCTGGAGGAGTTTGACCGCTGCCTGGGGGAACGGGTGAAGATTCAGCGGGACCGCCGGGGAGATCGGGATATCACTTTGGAAGACCTGAAAAATGCCGGAGCCGCCGGATTGGCGGAGGCGGCGGCCTCTCTGGGCAGGGAGCTTCTGCTTCTCTCCGCTTTGGAGAATCTGACCCAGTTTTTGGAAGGGGGCGAACCCCTCATCCGCCCCGAGATGCTGGCCATGCTCATTCCCAAGGAATTTGTGGGAAGCCTCTACCTTCTCCTGCTTCTGGGTTGGAGGGAAGGGGCGCAGAAGGAATAGGACATCACAGGAGGAACAGCTATGTCTGAGAAAATGAAAGTAATCCTGGACTGTGACACCGGCTCCGACGACGCCGTTGCCATTATGACTGCCATTCTCTCCCCCCGGATCGATTTGCTGGGGGTCACCACTGTGGCGGGGAACAAGGAGATAGGCTTCACCACCGACAACACCCTTCGGGTGGTGGATATGCTCCGAAGCAATACCCCGGTTTATCGGGGGTGCGCCGATTCCATGGTGGCCCGGCTTCTTCCCAACCGCCACGGCACTTACTCCGGCATGACCGGGGTTACCGAGGAGAAGCGGGACGCCAAGGGGGAAGTTATCTCCTACCATCATGACTGCCTTCCCATGCCCGCCCCGGTGAGCCGGGAGCAGCCGGAGCACGCAGTTTGGTGGCTGATTGACACCCTGATGAAGTCTGACGGAGATATTACCCTGGTGCCCACCGGCCCTCTCACCAACATCGGCATGGCTATGCGGCTGGAGCCCAGGATCTGCCAAAAGATCAAGCAGATTGTCTTTATGGGGGGCGGCTTCAAGGTCTTTAACGCCACCTGCGCCGCAGAGTTCAACATCTGGGCCGACCCGGAGGCCGCCCAGATCGTCCTCACCAGCGGTGTTCCCTCCATTACCATGGTGCCTTTAGATGCCACCCACCAGGCCAACTTTACCCGGGAGGACGAGGCGGAGCTCCGGGCCATGGGCACCCCTCTGGCCACCGCCGTGGCGGATCTGGTGGATGAGCGGATTGTGGCCTATAACGCCTACCAGCCCCAGGATCTGGCGGACTCCGCTCCGATCCACGACGCTCTGTGTGTAGCCTATCTGCTGGATCCGGAGGTCCTTCGGGACGTCCGGTTCATGCGGGTGGATGTGGACATGAGCGGCGGCTTCGCCGACGGTGCCACCCTTTGCGATACCCGGGCCTACCCCGACCGGCCCCGCAACTGTTATGTAGCCCTGGGGGCGGACCGTCTGCGGTTCTCCCGGATGGTGCTGGATTTGATCCGCACCTTCCGGTGACTTTTCCCGGAAGTTGAAATGATTCCCCCGTCTCCATCGTTTTTATTATCAGTGCCGGCGGAAGAGTCCTCTTCCCTCCGCCGGCACCGATTTTTTTCACAAGGAGGGATGACCCTATGAAACAAAAGATCCTGGCTGCCCTGATGGCAGCACTGTTAGTTCTATCGGGGTGTGGGGCGGATGCCGCCCAAAGCGGTGCTCAGAGCGTGGAAATTCCGTCTTCGGCCCAAAGCCAGCCCCAGGAAAGCTCTCAGTCCCAGGAGAGTGCTCCCTCCTCCCAGAGCGGGGAGGAGGCCCCGGAGGTTCGTTTGGTGATGCAGGTCCAGGAATACCATTCCGATGACAGCGGTTCCGACTACTGTCAGGTGGAGATCCCCCGGCTGGAGGGAGATGCCCCCGGCCTGGAGGAGCTGAACGCCTCTATGGACGCCCTGGCGGCGGAGTGGGAGGAGTTCAAGGCTTCCCAACAGCACGCCTCTGGGGCTGGCATGGAAGTGGACTGCTACCCCTATTCCAATGAGAAATGGGTCCAGGCGGTGGTCCGGTCCTTCCACTATCCCAACTATGCCCACCGGGGGGAGATGCTCTCGGTGAACTACGACCTGGAAAACGCCCGCCCTGTGACGGTAGATGAGGCCCTGGAGAGGCTGGGCCTCACCCGGGAATCCCTGTCCGCCCTGGTGGCGGAGCGGGACCTGAACACCCTTCTGGGGTTCCAGCAGGACCTGCAGCTGGACTTCCAATTCGCGGAGGTCCAGGCCTTCCGGATGCGGGAGGACGGCACCGCCGTCTTTTTCCTCCAGGTCCAGGTGATGGCAGGCGGCCTGGAGCCCTACAACACCCTTCTGGCCTACGACACCCGGGACGGCTCCTTCACCTATTATGAGGACAAGCTGGTGGGGGAGGAGAGCCCCGCCCCTTGGGACCCGCCCCTGGCCTGGGAGAACCCTTCCGACGGTCTGTAGTGGCCCACTCCAATGGGAAAAGCCCCCTTCGGGGGGCTTTTTTGCGTCTGTAGGGCGCTTTTTATGTGCCGGCTCTGATTGACAAGGGAAATTCCCAGGAATATAATTGACTAGTCAATTGTTGATATATCAAAAACTGGAGGGGGAACATGGAAAAGACGTTCCATATGTTGCTGTACCGGGCGTTTCATGCCCAGCGGGGATATCTGCGTCCCTGTCTGGGGGAGATCGGCCTGGGGGCAGGACAACCTAAGCTGGTGTCCTATCTGGCAAAGCATGGGCCCTGCCGCCAGAGGGAGATGGCGGAGTACTTTGAGGTGGACCCGGCAGCAGTGTCACGGATGCTGGATAGCCTTCAAAAGGGCGGCTTTGTGGAGCGGCGGACCGATGAATCCTGCCGCCGCAGCGATCTGGTGGAGCTGACCTCCCAGGGGGAGGAAGCCTACCGGGTTTGGCAAAGCCGCTGCCGGGAGATGGAGGAGCAGATGCTCCGGGGTTTCTCGCCGGAGGAGCAGGAGCGCTTCGCTGACTATCTGGCTAGGGCATACCGGAATCTTCGGGAGGGAAGGAATGAAGGCCTATGAACGATTTAAAGCGGCTTTTGAGGTATTTGGGACCCTATAAACGGGACCTGAAGATCGGGGCGGTGCTGGTGCTGATGGAGACCTGCATGGAGCTGTTGATCCCAGTGCTGATGTCCGACCTGATTGACCAGGGGGTCATGAACCGGGACCTCCCATACATATTGAACAAGGGGCTCCAGATGGGACTTTGCGCTCTGCTGGCTCTTGGAACGGGCCTTTTATATGCCCAGTTTGCAGCCCGGGCCTCCTACGGCTGGGGATCTCGGATCCGGGAGGCGCAGTATGAGAAGGTCCAGAGCTTTGCCTTCGCCAATCTGGACCGCTTTGAGACATCCTCTCTCATCACCCGGATGACCACCGATGTGACGGTGATTCAGAACGCTGTCAACGCGGGGTTCCGGCCGCTGCTCCGGGGCCCGGTGATGTTGGTGATGGGCCTCGCTCTATCTTTTTGGATGAACCCGCGGCTGGCCCTGGTGTTTGTGGTGTGCGCCCCGGTGCTGGGAGGAATCCTTTTCTGTATCGTTCGGAAGGTGGCCCCCATGTACAGTGTCCTCCAGAAAGCGGTGGACGGGGTGAACAATGTGGTCCAGGAGGGACTCACCGCCATCCGGGCGGTAAAGGCCTTTGTCCGGGGGGAGTATGAGGAAGAAAAGTTCCAGGCGGTAAACAGCCACCTGATGGAGACCAGCCAGACTACCTTCCACTACGCGGTGTTGAACCTCCCCTCCCTTCAGTTCACCATGTATACCGCCGTGGTGCTTATCATGTGGTTCGGCGGCAATATGATTCTGGACTCCACTCTTAAGGTGGGGGATCTCACTGGTTTTCTCAGTTATGTCCTTCAGGTGATGAACTCCATGATGATGATCTCCAACGTGTTTCTTCTTCTGACCCGTTCCCTGGCCAGCGCCCAGCGTATCGGGGAAGTGCTGGAGGAGGAAGTGGTTCTCACTTCGCCTCCCGACGGCGTTGGGGAAGTTCCTGACGGCAGCGTGGATTTTGAAAACGTCTCCTTTAAGTACAAGGCGGATGCCGCGGAGTATGCCCTCTCAGGGGTGACCCTTCATATCCCGGCGGGACAGACGGTGGGAATTCTGGGGGGCACCGGATCTTCCAAGACCACCCTGGTTCAGCTGATCCCCCGGCTCTACGACGCCACCCAAGGGACGGTTCGGGTAGGGGGCAGAGACGTGAGGGAGTACGACCTGGGGACCCTTCGGGATGCCGTGGGGATCGTCCTCCAAAAGAACGTTCTTTTCTCCGGTACTGTCCGGGATAACCTTCTCTGGGGGAATCCGGATGCCAGCGATGAAACCCTTTGGGAGGCCTGCCGGGCCGCCAAGGCAGATGAGTTCCTCAGTCGGATGCCCAAGGGCCTGGATACCGACCTGGGGCAGGGAGGCGTCAATGTCTCCGGAGGGCAGAAGCAGCGCCTTTCTATTGCCCGGACCCTTTTGAAGAAACCCAAAGTGCTGATTTTTGATGATTCCACCAGCGCGGTTGACACTGCCACCGAAGGAGAGATCCGTACAGCTCTGGCGGAACTCTCCGGCGTTACCAAGATCATTATCGCCCAGCGGATCAGCTCGGTGATGAATACCGACCAAATTATTATTCTGGACGACGGCAAAGTCCACGCCGTGGGGACCCATCAGGAGCTGCTGGCAGGGGATCCCATTTATCAGGAGATCTATGCATCCCAGATGAAAGGAGGAGAGATGAATGCCCCCCAGACCCATCACCGGCAAGAAGCCTAAAAATCTTGGCTATACTGTAAAGACTCTGCTGTCCTATATGGGCCGGCATAAGTTCCTCCTTCTGGCGGTGGCGGTGCTGGTCACCATCAGCGCCCTGGCCAACCTCACAGGGACCTATATGATCCGCCCGGTGGTAAACCGCCTGGCGGAAGGAGGCACCCGGGAACTGGCTGAAAGCGTCGCCTTTACCGCCGCAGTCTACGCCACAGGGGCGCTTTGCGCCCTTGGTTATACCCAGACCATGGTGAAGGCGGCCCAGCGGGTTCTTTACGACATCCGCCGGGACCTGTTTGCCCATCTTCAGACCCTGCCCCTGCGGTTCTTTGACAGCCGGCGCCACGGGGATGTGATGAGTTACTTCACCAATGACGTGGACACCATTGCCGACGCCCTGAACAACAGCTTCGCCATGGTGATCCAGAGCTTCATTCAGATGACCGGTACCCTGATCCTTCTGTTTGTTCTCAACTGGCGTCTTTCCCTGGTGGCGGCGGTGTGCTATGTGGCTATGTTCCTTTATATCCGGTTCAGCGCCCGGAGGAGCAAGGCCTGCTACCAGCGGCAGCAGGCCAGCCTGGGGGACCTGGACGGCTACATCGAGGAGATGGTGGAGGGCCAGAAGGTGGTGAAGGTATTCACCCATGAGGAGGCCAGCCTGGAACTCTTCCGGGAGAAGAACGAGGCCCTCCGGAAGGCCGGCACCGGCGCCCAGGGGTATGCCGCCACCATGATCCCGGCGGTGGTGAGTATTTCCTACCTTAACTACGCTGTAGTGGCGGTGTTGGGGGGGATCATGGCCATGAAGGGCATGACCGACGTGGGAAGCCTGGCCAGTTATCTGGTCTTTGTCCGCCAGGCCGCAGCTCCCATCAACCAGTTTACTCAGCAGAGCAACTTCCTTTTGGCCGCTCTGGCCGGCGCTGAACGGGTCTTTCAGGTGATGGACCAGTCCTCCGAGGTGGACGATGGCAAAGTGGAACTGGTAAACGTGGAGGAGCGGGACGGCCGCCTGATCCCCTGCGGGGAGAAAAAGACCGGCTGCTGGGCCTGGAGAAAGGAGGACGGCACCCTGGTGCCCCTCCGGGGAGATGTGCGGTTCCTCAACGTGGACTTCGGCTACGAGCCGGGGCATCCCATTCTTCGGGATATCAGTCTTTGCGCCAAACCG
>JAHZBJ010000051.1:7456-8151 GCA_019423445.1 Oscillospiraceae bacterium | reverse complement strand
TTCCACCGGTGCCGGCAAAACCACCATCACCAACCTCATCAATCGCTTCTACGATGTGGAGGGAGGGAGTGTGGTCTATGATGGCATTGACGTCAGGGAGATCAAGAAGGACGCCCTCCGCCACTCCCTGGGGATGGTGCTCCAGGATACCCACCTCTTCACAGGAACCATTGCAGACAACATCCGTTTCGGCAAGCTGGATGCCACCCAGGAGGAGGTGGAGGAGGCGGCCCGGATCGCCAACGCGGATTCCTTCATCCGCCGTCTGCCTCATGGGTACAATACTATGGTTACTTCCGACGGTGCCAACCTCTCCCAGGGCCAACGGCAGCTGTTGGCCATCGCACGGGCAGCTGTGGCGGATCCCCCGGTGCTGATTCTGGATGAAGCCACTTCCTCCATCGATACCCGGACGGAAGCCCTGATTGAAAAGGGAATGGACCGCCTGATGGAGGGCCGCACCGTTTTCGTCATCGCCCATCGTCTTTCCACTGTCCGCAACGCCAACGCCATTATGGTGCTGGAGCAAGGACGGATTGTGGAGCGGGGGGACCATGACGACCTCCTGGCCCAGAAGGGACGGTACTACCAACTTTACAATGGAATGTTCGAGTTGAGCTGAGGACAAAAGAAAAGGGCTTCCGTTCCATGGAACGGAAGCCCTTTTTCCACGCATTCAGATGGCTGGCGCCTTT
>JAHZBJ010000051.1:4185-7446 GCA_019423445.1 Oscillospiraceae bacterium | reverse complement strand
CTCAGGGAGCGGCGCACAGGCCGGTGAGAAAGGAAACCTCTTCTCACAGACGCGGCAGCGGGGCCTGGCCCGCCTGCTCCGCCAGCTTCTCCACATAGCAGCCGCCGTGGCGCTGAGCGACAACGGCATTGCGGACAAAGGAAAAGCTTCCCAAAGCCATAAAGAGGTAGCCCATAAGCAGGTCGGGAGCGTAGGCGCCCATCAGCCCCAGGTCTGGATCCAGCATGAAGCTGGGCACCGACCGGAGAGCGTCCATTAAAGTGATGTCAAAATCGTACCGGAAGGCGTCGTAAATATCCATGCCGATGCAGATGTACTGGCTCACCAAGCCCATGAAAAGGGCCACCAGGATACAGACAACAATCCCTGTCATGTCCATCTTTTTTCCGAAGAATTCATACCCTTTAAAGGTGCAGACCATCAACACCAGGCCGCAGATGGCGGCGACATATCCCAGGCGGTTTACCAACACCCACAGAGCTACCCCCGCCAGGGAGAAGAGAAGGGCCCCAACCACACCGGCGGGAAGGTTCCCGGGGGTGTTTGTTCCGCCTTGGCCTGGGCGGTCATCTCCTCCAGGCACCGGGGGCAGATGGTGTGGAGCCGTCCGCCCAGGTTGTAGATGGCGCTTTCCCCGGAACCACAGCTTTCACAGGAAGAAACCATCCCGTTAGCGGAAAGCCAGCTGGTGGCGTCGTTGTAGAAAGCCAAAATGGACTGAGCTGTGATGTCCCGCTTCTTGCCCATGGCGATGTGCCCCACCATCATCTGATGAGTGGCGCTGCCGCCAGTGCAGGCAGGGTTGCGCTGAACATATTCTGCCAGCCATTGGTTCATCTGGGGAGCCATATCCTCCCCGGCCCGGGAGGCCCAGATCACCACATCGTAGCAGCGGGCTCTGGAATTGAGGTTGGTAACGGTGGCAAAGCCCCGGTAATAGCCGCAGAGCATCATGGAGTTGCCCCGGCGGACCAGCTTCATTCCGGTGAGCTTTTGGAGTTGGACAAGCTCGTGTTTCACAGCAATCTCCTCCTTACGGTTTCTGTTTCTTTTTTAAGTATAAGCGTCTGGAGAACGGGTGTCAACGGTGTGGGGGCAGTGATCCTTTTTGAGGAAGATACCCTGGATTGGCACTCCTCCTGAATGAGTGATGGAATTTTTGTAAATAATTTGTGAAACCCCTTGACTTCCCTGAAAAATCAGGTACAATAATAATCGTTAGCACTCATAGATATTGAGTGCTAAAAACTGAAAGAAAGAAGGTTGAGCACAATGGCAGAGCTGGATCCCAGAAAACTGCGGATACTGTCCGCTATTGTGGAAACCTATATCACCACCGGAGAGCCGGTAGGGTCTAAGTTGGTGGCTTACTTGTTAGGAGGCGAAGTTTCGCCCGCCACCGTCCGCAACGAGATGGCGGTACTCTTTGACCAGGGGCTTTTGGAACAGCCCCACACCTCCGCCGGCAGGGTGCCTTCCCACCTGGGCTACCGGGTATATCTGGACCGACTGATGAAGGAGAAACCCCTTACCAGCAAGGAAAAGCAGGAGATTGAGGCGCTGTTTAACCTTAGGAATCCGGACCCGGACCGCCTCCTGGAAGATGCCGCCAAAGCCCTGGCGGATTACACCGGCTGTGCCGTGATCTCCACCGCCCTTACCAAGGAAAGCGCCAGAATCCGGAAAATCGAGCTGATCCCCACAACCAGCCGCACAGTGGTGATTTTGCTGATCGCCTCCAACGGCATGGTAAAGAACAAGGTATGCCGGGTGGACTTCAATCTCACCCCCCGGATTGTGGAGTTCTTCCAGAACTTCGCCAACGGCCATCTTGCCGGACGCAGCATCAACGACGTCACTACCAGCTACCTCAATTCCATGGCCTTTACCCTGGGGGATGAATATATGGATGTGTTCACCCCGCTGCTGGCCGCCATTTACGACCTTTGCCGGGAATGCAGCGACGGGCATATCTACCGCAGCGGCGCCTCCAACCTGTTGGAATACTCCGATCTGCGGCAGGTGGCCAATCAGCTGTTCCGGGTCATCAATTCCCGGGAAGCGATGATGGATATGATTGACAAGGGTGATGAAGGGATCCACGTCCTAATCGGCAAGGAAAACCCCAACAGCGTATTTGCCGATTCCTCGGTGATCATCAGTAAATACCGTATTGGCCAGGACAATACCGGCGCCATGGGTCTGATTGGACCGATTCGGATGGATTATTCACGGCTCATTCCCCACCTGGAGTATTTTTCCAAGACGTTGGGACGGCTGCTGGAAGAGACCTTGGAAGAGCAGAAGTAGAAGTAACCTTTGATCCAGATAAAATGACCACAGGCTTGCCTGTGGGGAACGGAGGAACCAGACTTGGCAGACAACGAGAAGAAAAAATCCAAAGCGCCTCCGGAAGGGAAGCCGGAGGAGACCATGAAGCAGGAATCCGTTCACGAGACGGCTTCCGCTCAGGAAGAGACGAAAACCTCCGGGACCGCCAAAGCCCCTGAAGATCCCAAAGCGCCGGAGCCCAGTGAACTGGATCTGCTTCGGGAGGATAAGAAGGCTCTGGAGGAACGGAACCTCCGGTTGATGGCGGAGTTCGACAACTACCGTAAGCGCACCGCCAGGGAAAAGGAAAGCACCTACGGCGACGCGGTGGCGGAGACCCTGAAGGGGCTTCTGCCGGTGCTGGATAACTTCCAGCGGGCCATGGAAAGCCCCTGCTCTGATGAGGAGTTCAAAAAGGGTATGGAGCTGATCTACAAGGGCCTTTGGGATGCCATGACCGCCCTTGGGGTGGAGGAGATCGCCGAGACAGGTGTTCCCTTTGATCCCAACATCCACAACGCGGTGATGCACATTGAGGATGAGAGCCTCGACAAGAATGTGGTGGCTCAGGTGCTTCAAAAGGGCTACCGCATGGGCAGCAAGGTGCTGCGCTACGCTATGGTCCAGGCGGCCAATTAGCGCCCCGGGAAAAGGCGTTTCCAATCAATGCAGATAATATAATGAAAATAAGATTTTTGAGATAAGATTTGGAGGTAACAGATATGAGCAAGATCATTGGCATCGACCTCGGTACAACCAACAGCTGTGTGGCCGTCATGGAAGGCGGCGAAGCGGTGGTCATCCCCAATCCTGAGGGCGACCGCACCACTCCTTCCGTAGTGGCTTTCAAGGATAACAACGAGCGTTTGGTGGGCAAGGTGGCTAAGCGTCAGGCCGTCACCAACCCTGAGCGGACCATCAGTTCCATCA
>JAHZBJ010000051.1:3782-4161 GCA_019423445.1 Oscillospiraceae bacterium | reverse complement strand
GATGGGCAGCGACTACAAGGTGACAGTGGATGGCAGAAGCTACACCCCCCAGGAGATCTCCGCCATGATCCTTCAGAAGATGAAGAGCGATGCCGAAGCTTACCTGGGAGAGACGGTCACCGAAGCGGTGATCACCGTCCCCGCCTACTTCACCGATGCCCAGCGTCAGGCCACCAAGGATGCCGGTAAGATCGCTGGCCTGGAAGTGAAGCGGATTATCAACGAGCCCACCGCCGCGGCTCTGGCTTACGGTATCGACAAGGAGAACGACCAGAAGATCATGGTGTACGACCTGGGCGGCGGCACCTTCGATGTCTCCATCATCGAGATGGGTGACGGTGTCCAGGAAGTACTGGCCACCGCTGGTAACAACCGCCTG
>JAHZBJ010000051.1:1386-3772 GCA_019423445.1 Oscillospiraceae bacterium | reverse complement strand
TGGAGGCCGCTCAGAAGGCCAAGATCGAGCTTTCCGGCATGACCACCGCCCAGGTGAACCTGCCCTTTATCACCGCTGACGCTACTGGCCCCAAGCACCTGGATATGACTATTTCCCGGGCGAAGTTCAATGAACTTACCTCCGATCTGGTGGATAAGACCATGGGCCCTGTAAAGCAGGCGCTTTCCGACGCCGGCCTGAAGCCTTCCGACATCGACAAGGTGCTGCTGGTGGGTGGTTCCACCCGTATCCCCGCTGTCCAGGAGGCGGTAAAGAACTTCATGGGCAAGGATCCCTTCAAGGGCATCAACCCCGATGAGTGCGTGGCTTTGGGTGCTGCCATTCAGGGCGGTGTTCTCACCGGCGACGTCAAGGGGCTGCTGCTCCTGGATGTTACCCCCCTGTCTCTGGGCATTGAGACCCTGGGCGGCGTGATGACCCGGATCATTGACCGGAACACCACCATCCCCACTAAGAAGAGCCAGGTGTTCTCCACCGCCGCCGACGGCCAGACCTCCGTTGAGGTAAAGGTCCTCCAGGGTGAGCGTGAGATGGCAGCCGACAACAAGCTCCTGGGCAACTTCCAGCTCAGCGGTATCCCTGCTGCTCCCCGGGGCGTGCCTCAGATCGAGGTAACCTTCGACATCGACGCCAACGGCATCGTTCATGTCTCCGCCAAGGATCTGGGCACCGGCAAGGAGCAGACCATCACCATCACCTCCTCCACCAACATGAACAAGGACGATGTGGAGAAGGCTGTGAAGGATGCTGAGCGGTATGCCGCCGAGGATAAGAAGCGCCGTGAGGCCATCGACATCCGCAACGGCGCCGACCAGATGGTGTACCAGACCGAGAAGACCATCTCCGAGCTGGGAGACAAGATCTCCTCTGAGGATAAGCAGAACCTGGAGGGCAAGCTCTCCGCTCTCAAGGAAGCCCTGAAGGGTGAGGATATGGAGGCCATCAAGGCCCGCCAGGAAGAGCTGCAGCAGGCGTTCTATGCCGTCTCTTCCAAGGTGTACCAGGCGGCTCAGCAGGCTCAGCAGGGCCCTGCCGCTGGTGCTCAGCCCGGCAGCCAGCCCGGCGCTGACAATGTGGTGGACGCCGATTATCGGGATGTGGACGAAAACAAATAAGCCCGAATAGGATGTAACAGGCAGGATAGGGAGGGGAAAGACTTCCTATCCTGCTGCCATGCAACATTGAAAAGCAAAGGGTGATTGGATTTGCCGGAAAATAAACGCGACTACTATGAAGTGCTGGGGGTGGAAAAGACCGCCAGCGACGATGAACTGAAAAAAGCATACAGGAAGCTGGCCAAAAAGTACCACCCCGACCTGAACCCCGGCGACAAGGAAGCTGAGGCCCACTTCAAGGAAGTCAACGAGGCCTACGAGGTCTTGTCCGACAAAGACAAGCGGGCCCGGTACGACCAGTTCGGCCATGCGGGTGTGGATCCCAACTTCGGCGCCGGAGGCGGCGCAGGGGCGTATGGCGGCTTTGGCGGCTTCGGAGACTTTGGAGATATCTTTGAGAATTTGGGGGATATCTTTGGGGCGGGCTTTGGCGGCTCCACCCGTACCCGCAATCCCAATGGCCCCACCCGGGGCAACAGCCTGGGTTATACGCTCCCTCTTTCCTTTATGGAGGCTGTGAAAGGCTGCAAGAAGGAGATCCAGTACCAGCGCCTTGAGAACTGCGCCGCCTGCTCCGGCACCGGCGCGGCCGCCGGCACCCACCCTGAAACTTGTCCTGACTGCGGCGGCACCGGTTACGTCACCGTCCGCAAGCAGAGCATCATGGGTGTTATGCAGATGCGTCAGCCCTGCTCCCGCTGCGGCGGCACCGGCAAGATCATCAAGAACCCCTGCCAGCGGTGCGGTGGTAAGGGCCGGGTCCGGGTAACCAGAAAGCTGACGGTGGACGTCCCTGCCGGTATCGACGACGGGCAGGCCTTTGTGGTTCGGGGCGAAGGGGATCAGGGCCGCAACGGCGGCCCCTCCGGTGACCTGCAGGTTACCGCTTCGGTGCGCCCCGATCCTCTTTTCGAGCGGGACGGTCAGAACATTTGGTGTGATATTCCTCTCACCTTTACCCAGGCGGTTCTGGGGGATGAGATTGTGGTGCCCACTGTAGACGGCAAGGTGAAGTACACCGTTCCTGAGGGAACCCAGAACGGCACCGTCTTCCGTCTCCGGGATAAAGGGGTGGTGAACCCCAATACCGGCAGGAATCGTGGGGATCAGTATGTCCGGGTGAATATCGAAGTCCCCAAGGGCCTTAGCCGCAGCCAGAAGGAAAAACTGCGGGAGTTTGAGCAGAGTCTTAGCGATAAGAACTACAACAAACGCCAGAGCTTTTTCGATAAGCTGAAGGAAGCTTTTGA
>JAHZBJ010000051.1:0-1376 GCA_019423445.1 Oscillospiraceae bacterium | reverse complement strand
AAAGATAAATAAGTGTACGAAAAGAGGCCCCCGCCTTCCGAAGGCGGGGGCCTCTTTGGGTGTGCGAGATAGAATCAGGCGGGATCTTCAAGGCCGTCCAGATAGGAAACGATCTGACGGTAGGATTCCGTATCCTGATGCATTACGGCAAATACCTTGTTCCCTTTCTGGATCACAGTGTGATCGGTGGCTCCTGAGATGTAACCCTGCTCGCAGGTTTTTACCCAGCCCTCCAGAATAGATTCTAACTGTGTCTTTACAGCATCTTCGTCCGCTTCCGCGGAGAGGGTGCCCATAAAGAAGAAGGTAGTATTCTGATTTGGCATCCCCAGGTATAGGACTGGATCGGAGATGGTTTCCGAATCAATACCGACATTCATCTCCAGGGCATCTGGAATGGAGAGATCCTGTTCCACAGCGTTTGAGAGCAGGGGAGTGATTTCGTCCAGGATCTCCTGGTCGCTGGGGAAGGTGGATTCCTGGGAGCTGGAACTCTCGCTGGAATCCTGAACAGAGCTTGAAGAGGAGCTCTGAGTTGGGCTCTCGCTGGAGCAGGCAGCAAGTGCAATGCAGAGGAGCAGTGCGAGAAGAGAAGTGGATTTTTTGAACATATTGAAACCTCCAAATAGAGCACGTCCGGCAAAGTGGCCAGACGGAGATTATAATTTTTTTTCTGATTTTTCCGCCACCCCGTACAGCATAAAGTCCATCAGCCGGAAGATGCCGTCCTCGTGGGCCAAGATCCGCTGCTGCAAGGGCAGCCGCTGGTATGCGGGACTGCTGAAGTAGCCGTTGTACATGGCCTGCATCAAAGCGAAGTATTCCATAGCTTCTGTTTCGCTTACACCGGGGCGCAGTACGACCCGGGAGAGAAGCAGGCGGTAGCTTTCCTGATTGAAGCGGTCGAATTCTTCACGGATTTCTGCGATTTCCTCCGTCAGGCTTTGGGGGGGCTGCAGCAGCACTTCAAAAAATAGCCCGGCGTCCTCAGGGTGTTCCTGAAAATACTGCTGCCGTATCTCCATATAGCGGCGGATATCACCCATACCACCGTTCTCCCGCAGCTGCTGGGTGAGCTGGGAAAAGCATTGTCTTACGCAGGCCAGATAGACAGCATCCTTATTTTCAAAATTGTGGTAAAGCAGTCCCTTGGGAATCCCGGTTCCGCAAATGGCGTTGAGGGAAGCGCCGGCATACCCTTTTTCACCAAATTCCTTTCGTGCCGCGGCCAAAATGCGTTCCCTGGTTTGTAAAGTTTTTTCTTCCTTTTTGATTTTTTCCACCTCCGATGTGTTGGCCTGACGCCAGTATAACATAAATAGACCAGTCGGTCAATAATAGAACCGGCCGGGTTTAACCGGCCGGTTCTGATGAAG
>JAHZBJ010000005.1:16923-34572 GCA_019423445.1 Oscillospiraceae bacterium | reverse complement strand
GTTCACCTTGTCGTTGGCGTCTTTCAGGGCGGGGAGGCTCCGGGCGCGGACGGTGGTTTCCAGCTCCACATCATCGGGAACGGCGTTGACAATGTCGCCGCCCTTGTTGATGATCTGGTGGATACGCACACAGTCCTTTTCCTTGAAGGTCTCCCGCTGGGTGTTCATGGCGGTGATGGCCAGGGTAGCCATGTTCAGGGCGTTGATGCCATCCCAGGGGGCGGCGCCGGCGTGGGCCTGCCGGCCCAGGAAGTGGGTCTTTTTCCCGATGAAGCCGTTGCCGGTATTCATGGGAGAGCACTTCCAGCCGTCGGCGGCAATGGGGAAGTTATGGGCCATCATGCACATATCCACATCGTCGTAAGCTCCGCGGTAGGTCAGTTCCGCCTTGCCTGCATAAAAGCGCAGCTTGCCCTGGTCCCGGAGGCTCTTGCGGTAATCCAGCTCAATGTACTCCTCAGCAGGCACCGCCATAAAGTCCACCCGGCCGTCCAGCTCACCCATAACTCCGGAATGGATCAGGGCGGCAGCCACGCCGTACATCACCGACACCTGGATATTGTGACCGCAGGCGTGCATGGCGCCGGTGGTGGGGTCGCAGTCAGGATGGTTGTGGCAGACCACCGAGTCCAGCTCTCCCATCACCGCAACCTTGGGACCGGTTTTCTCCCGGTTGGCGTAGGCCCGGCAGCCGGTAACGGCGATCTCCCGGTCCACAGGCAGCCCCAGCCCCTCCAGGGCCTTGGCCAGGGTCTCGGTGGTGCGTACCTCCCGGTACCCGGTTTCCGGGTGCTTGTAGATCTCTTTTCCCAGGGCCAGGATCGCTTCCCGGTCCTGATCCACCTGGGCGATAACCAGTTTTTTCATTTGTTCCTTATCCATGGAACTACCTCCTTGCGGGTAAAATAGGCCCCAGGCGGGAAGGAGAAATCCTCCCCCTCCCGGGGCCGGTTTGTTGGGTCGCAAAGGTCCGGCTGGACCCGGCTCAGATGAGACCCTGGATCTTCAGGACAGCCTGGGCGATGAGGGCGGAACCGAAGAAGGTGCCGCAGAACACCACAATGGCCACCAGGATCATCTTCCAGCTCAGGCGCTTGATGTCATCCAGCTTGGTGCCGATGGAGATACCGGCCACCGCCAGGATCACGGTACCCACTTGGCCGGAGGAGATCTGAGCGGTGAATCCCAGGATCTGCTCCTGGAAGGGGCACCAGGGGGTGGTAACCAGGGTGCCCAGGAGGGAAGCCCAGGCGAACGCAGGAATCTTCATGGGCAGCGCTTCCTTGATTTTCAGGGAAACAATGCAGATGGCGATGATGACCACCATACCCACAATGGCATTGAGAACATCCAGGGAGGCCCCACCCCGGGCCAGGTTTACCCACTGGGTGGTGAGAACGATGGCGCCGCAAAGTGCCAGCACCTTCAGTTGATTGAGAGTCTTTGTCATAACAATATACCTCCTCTATTTCTCAGTCTCAGGCGCCGGCCTTGTCCTTGTGGAGCACCTTGGAAAACTTCTTGTACAGGAAATTGGCCACAGGCAAGGCGATGAAGAGCTCCATATACAGACCGTCCAGGTTGGTGCAGATGTTGGAGGTTGCGGCGAACGCCAGCACTTCCTCCGAAATCTCGGGGACAGTGGCTGCCAGGGCCTGAGAAGCTGCGGTCATCATGGAACCGGAGCCCATGCCGCAGGCCATACCCAAAGCATAGGGATGGATACCGGTCAGAACGCCAAAGGAACCCAGCAGACCGAAGAAGATGGTGCCGAAGAGGTTACCCACCATGTAGGTACCCATAACGCCGATCCCTTCGGGGGAATCGATGCCGTAGATCTCGGAGATAAGACCCAGGGTGGGCTCACGGCAGATGGAAAGGGTGGCGCCCACAGCCTCACGGCGCATACCCAGAAGCATAGCCACAGGCAGTCCGATAATCATGGTGCCCAGGTTGCCGAATTCCTGGAGGATCAGGGCGGGGCCCGCCTGAAGAACGGTGATGATGTTGGGGCCGGCAGCCATACCCAGCTTGACGCCCAGAATCAGCAGCACCATGCCCATCACCGATTCGGAGAGCTTGACCTCCTTCTCACTGCAGATCTGCTTGAGGGCCTGGATCTTGCGGCCCAGGGCGTCAGGGGTGATCAGCACCGCCAGCACCATGGCGAAGATCATGGGGAGAAGGATCAGCTGGCCGGGGCCAATGGGGATTTTAAAGGTACCGATGACTTCGCCCAGGGCGGCCATGACGCCGCTGACGGCAAAAAGTTTAATGAAGATAGGCCAACGTCCTTTGGTGCTGAAAACGTCCTCCTGGGGCATGGGGTTTTCATTTTTTTCCACTTGGTTTGTCATGCATACTCTCCTCCTGAAAAATAGTTATGGGTACACGCCTGCCCGTCACCTGCTTTGGGTCAGGGTGTAAACATCCTTTCTCCGGTGGGCCAGCAGCGGCAGCTCCCGCCGCACCTGCTCCACCCGGTCAAGGTCCAGGGTGCAGACAAGCATCCCTTCCTTCTCGTCCAGCCGCCCCATCACGTCCCCCCAGGGGGAACCGGCGATGGAGTTGACATAGGAGGTGTATCCGGAAGCGGGGTCCCGGGACGGAGCCGCCCCAAGGGTGTAGACCTGGTTATCCAGGGCCCGGGTCCGGAAAAGGATCTCCCAGTGGGCGGGGCCGGTGGTCATGTTGAAGGCCGCGGGTACCAGAATGATCCTGGCTCCCTGGTCAGCCATAAGGCGGCAGAGCTCCGGGAACCGGAAATCGTAACAGACACAGACCCCCATGGGACCGAATTCCGTCTCAAAAACGGTGACCTGGTTCCCTGCGGAAAGGGTGTCCGACTCCTTGAAGCACTGGCCCCCGGTGACCTGGATGTCAAAAAGGTGCATCTTCCGGTGCTTTCCGATCTGCCGGCCTTCCCGGTCGAAAACATAGGCGGTGTTGTAGACCCGGCCTTCCTGGTCCCGCTCCGGCACCGAGCCTGCGGCCAGAATCAGATGGTTCTCCCGGGCCATCCGGGAAAGCTCCTGCCAAACCTCTCCCCCCTCCTCCTGGGCATAAACGGGGAAATTCTCCGTCTGGTAGGGACAGCAAAACCTTTCCGGCAGCAGGCAAAGGTCGGCGCCTTCCCCTGCGGCCCGGCGAATGAACCCTTCCGCCCGGGCCAGGCTGTCCGGGATCCTCTCCTGGACCTGCATCTGGACCAGGGCGGCTTTCAGCGCAGCGGCCATTCCCATTCCTCCTTATTGCAGCTTGCCCCGGCAGAGAATAGGGATCTCCTCCACCACCTCGCCGCCGGAAACCAGCACTGCTTTGTCGTAAAGGTTGCACACCGGGCAGATATGTACCGGAATGATCTCCACCTTATCCCCAACCTGGACCGCCTCCCGGAACTCCCGGTTATAGAAGATGGCGTGCTCGTCATAGACGTCGAAGATGTGGACCCCCTGGAAGCCCTTTACCGTCCCCAGCCCCGGAGTGGCGCAGATGCCCTTGGTCCGGGTCTGAGCGGTAAGGCCCTTGGCCCCCACATCGGTGATGACCCTCTCGGCAGTGGGGCGGCTGATGACGGTGGTGAGAACGGTGGCAGCGCAGCGGTCCAGGGTACCGATGGCATGGCCCTGGCTGGCGTCCATCAGAACGTAGGTGCCGGGGCGGATCTCGGTGACCCCGGGGAGGATGTCAAAACCGTTCATCAGGGAAGGGGTGGAACCGATGCTCACCACCCGGGGCTCCATTCCCTGTTCCCGGGCCAGCCGGGCGAAGGAAAGGGTGCGCTCCTGGCTGGTAAGGAATTTTTCCCGGCAGTCCTCAGTGCTCTCGGCGTTATAGCAGTGTCCCTCGTGGGAGAAGATCCCTTTGAACTCCACATGGGGGCAGCGCCGGATGGTTTCCAGAAGGGCGAGGAAGTCCCCCTCGTGGATGATGCCGGACCGCTCCTCTCCCACTTCAATCTCGATCACGACCTGGGCGGGAGCAGCCTCATCCCGGAATACCTCTTCCGCGGCCTCCACCTGGCAGGGGGTATCCACCCCGAAGGAAACGGCGATGCCTTTCCGGCACAGTTCCCGGATCCGCTCCAACTTTTTCTTGCCTACAACCTCGTTGGCAATGAAGATGTCGGAAAGTCCGTTTTCCGCCATCACTTCCGCTTCTCCCACCTTGGCCACGGTGATCCCCTTGGCCCCCAGCTGCTCCTGGAGTTTCGCCAGGGCGGGCATCTTGTGGGTCTTGGTGTGGGGGCGCAGAGCGACCCCCTGGCGGTTGGCATAGTCCTGCATAAACCGCAGATTGTCCATCATGATCTCCCGGTCGATAAGCAGCACCGGGGTATCCAGCTGGGTATACTTCATCATCCCGCCTCCCTTAACGTCTTAACTGGGCTACCGCTTCGATCTCCACCAGGCAGCCCCCGTACAGCCGGTTGGTGGGCACCACCACCCGAGCCGGCTTATGTCCGCCAAAGAATTTGCCGTACTCTTCGTTCAGATCTCCCCAGTAGGCCACGTCCGGCAGGTACACCCGGCACATCACCACATCCTCCCGGTTGGCGCCTCCCGCCTGGAGGGCGGTGTCCAGGTTCCGCAGGGCCTGAGCCGCCTGGGCCCGCACTCCCTCCGGGGGCAAGCCGGTTTCCGGGTCGATGGAAAGCTGGCCCGAAATATAAAGAGTACCGTTGCACTCCACCGCGGGGCTATAGTGGCCTCCGTCCCGGACGGAATATTTGGTTTCGATGAGTTTCATAATAAAACCGCTCCTTCCAGCTGTTTTTCTGTTTCTACCCTAATGATATATAAAAAAATCTATAAAGTCAATATATTTTTCTATACGCGTATAAATTTGTCTATAGCTACAGGAATCCGCTTCATCTCTTGTGCATAACGATGTTTTGATTGTCTTTTTAACGGTTTTTGGCCCTCTTTTTGGGCATCTTTCCCCCATCGAAATATATAAAAAAATCTACATCCTTTTTCCGGCCCTATTTTTCTTTCCATGAAAGGTCGTGAAGCCATTGGCTCCCTATCTCCTTTTGGCGGCGGCCGCCGCCTTCCTGGGGTATTTTCTCTGCGAGAGGCACCCTTCCCGCTCCCGGGATCTCCTTCTGCTGGCCATTCTCTCCGGGGTCATGCTGGCCATGTCCATGTTCCGGGATATCTCTGTGGGGGTGGATTATGAAATGTACCTGGACTACTACCACAAGGTCTGTCAGGAAGGGTGGAGCTTCCTCATCAGCGGCGACAACCCCTACCGCATCGAGTTCGGCTACAGCCTCCTCAACTACCTCCTCTCCTTCCTGGGATCCTCCCAGGTGGTCTTTTCTGCCGGGATCGCTCTGGTCTGCCTGGGGTTAAACGCCGTCTTTCTGTATCGCTATTCCCCCTCGGTGTGGCTGAGCATGTTTGTTTTCATCTCCTTCGGCTTTTTCGGGTACACCCTCTGCACCCTCCGCCACCAAATCGCCATTGCCATCTTCATGTTCGCCCTCCCCTGGCTCCAGCGGAAAAGTTTCTGGCCCTACCTTGCCATTGTCCTCCTCTCTGCCACCTTCCACAAAAGCATGCTCATCTGGATCCCGGTTTTCTTCCTGGCCCAGCTGCCCCTGGACCGCCGGGCCTTTGCCTTCTACGGCGCCTGCCTGGCGCTGTATTTCCTCTTCTCCGAGCCGGTGCTGGAGTTTATTACCCAGTACATCTACACCGGTTACCAGCCGGGGACCTACTATATGCAGGGCCGGGATATCCCCACCGTCCTCATCCCCCTGGCCTTTTTTGCTGTGGTGCTGCTGATGCGCCGGCCGCTTCTGGAGCGGAACCCCGGCAATCTTCCCCTCATCAACCTCTCCTTTTACTGCGCCTGCCTTTTCATTATGACCCTGAAGCACTTTGTGTTTCAGCGGTTCGCCCTGGTGCTGCTGCCGGTGGCCATGCTCCTTCTGCCGGAAATCAACCGCGTCCTGGCCATCCCCCCGGAGCGCCAGGCGGAGCTGGAATCCCTCCGGTCCGCCGTAAAAAAGGGAACCGGCAACAAAAAAGTGAACACCCAGCGGTACGGTGCCCTTCGGGGGGAGCTCCGGGACCGCCAGACCATGTACTACGCCTCCATCGGCTTCATGCTGTTTGCGGGTTTTCTGTACCTCACCTGGCTCCTCTCCGCCAACCGCCTGCTGTTGGTCCCCTATCTGCTGATGTTTTGAGGGTTTTTCCCTCTTTCCTGGGATATTTTCACTTTATTCACAAATTATTTCCTGTTTTTCCAAAAGGTGGTGGTACTATGATGTCGTTATCTGAATACAGCCCCCATCATGAGGGAGTAGGGGCGCGCGGCAACGTGCGCGGCAGGTCAACATACATGGCGTCCTCCGGCGCCTGGCCTGCCTTGATTCACCAGACTCATGGATGACTGCTGAAGCTGTCCATGGGCCTTTCCGGGAATAGGGCCCGGGCACAGCTTTCGCTGGGCCCGGGCCATTTTTCTTTCCCCGGGCACCGGCCGGCAGGTAAATGGGCCGGAACGGCCCATACTATAGCTGTTGACAGATCCCGCCCAAAAATCATTGAAATCACAGGGAGGTCTATCGTTATGAAGCCCCACTCGCTTCCTCTGGAAGAACTGATCCAAACCCTGGAAACCGACCCCTCCGCCGGGCTGGCTTCCTCCCAGGTCCAGGAACGCCTGAACCGGTACGGCGAAAACCGTCTGGCGGAAAAGAAACCCAAAACTCTGTTCCAGCGCTTTCTGGATCAGTTTAAGGACGTTATGATCCTGATCCTTCTGGGCGCTGCGGCGGTTTCTTTCGCCATCGCCGTCCACGAGGGAGACCCCTCGGAATTCTTTGAGCCTCTGCTGATTCTCCTGATTGTGGTCCTCAACGCCGTAGTGGGGGTCCTCCAGGAGAGCCGGGCGGAAAAGGCCCTGGACGCCCTGAAGAACCTCTCCGCCCCCCATGCCCGGGTGCTCCGGGATGGGAAGGAACAGCGGATCGAAGCCTCCCAGCTGGTGCCCGGCGACGTGGTGCTCCTGGAGGCCGGGGATTTCGTTCCCGCTGACGCCAGGCTTCTCACCGCCTCCTCCCTGAAGGCGGAGGAATCCGCTCTCACCGGAGAATCGGTTCCGGCGGAGAAGGAAGCAGAAGCCCAAGTGGAGGAAAACGCCCCTCTGGGGGACCGCCGGAACATGGTATTCTCCGGGTGCAGCATCACCTACGGCCGGGCCACCGCCCTGGTCACCGCCACCGGGATGGACACCGAAATGGGCAAGATCGCGGGACTCCTCAGCGGCGAAGGAGACGTTCAAACCCCTTTGCAGAAGAAACTGGCCGGCCTGGGAAAGAGCCTGGGCATCTTGGCCCTGGGAGCCTGCGCCGTAATCTTTGCCGTGGGGCTGCTGGACGGCCTGCCGGTGATGGAGATGTTTATGACCGCCGTGTCCCTGGCGGTATCCGCCATTCCCGAGGGGCTTCCCGCCATTGTGACGGTGGTGCTGTCCATCGGGGTCCAGCGGATGGTGAAGCGGGGAGCCATTATCCGGCGTCTTCCCGCCGTGGAGACCCTGGGCAGCGCCTCGGTGATCTGCTCTGACAAAACCGGCACCCTCACCCAGAACCGGATGACCCTGGTGCGGGCCTGGCTGGACGGCTCCGGGGAGCCAGTGGACCTTGCTCACCCGGAAGAGGCCGGGGAGCAGGTCCGGGGGCTGCTGCGCCTGTCCGCCCTCTGCTGTGACGGTTCGGTGGTCCGGGACCCCGACACCGGCGCCTTCCAGCACATGGGCGACCCCACTGAAACCGCCATCGTCCTGGCGGCCCTCCAGGCCGGGATGCCCAAGGAGGAACTGAACCGGGAGTTCCCCCGCCTTGCAGAGCTGCCCTTCGATTCCGACCGCAAGTTAATGACCACCGTGAACCAGATGGATGGGCGCTGTATCGTCATCACCAAGGGCGCTTTTGACAGCGTCGCCCCCCGGTGCGCCGCGGGGGACCTGGAGACAGCCTCCGCCCAAAACGACGCCATGAGCCGGCAGGCCCTCCGGGTGCTGGCGGTGGCCTGGAAGGAGATCCCCCAGGTTCCCCAGGAACCCACCTCCCAGGAGCTGGAAAGCGGACTCACCTTCCTGGGGCTGGTGGGAATGATCGATCCGCCCCGCCCCGAGGCCCGGGACGCCGTAACCGTCTGCCGCAGGGCAGGCATCCGCCCTGTGATGATCACCGGCGACCATGTGGTCACCGCCTCCGCCATTGCCAGGGACCTGGGGATCCTCCAGGAGGGGGACCGGGCCGTCACCGGCCGGGAGCTTGACGCCATGACCGAGGAGGAGCTGGACCGGGAGGTGGAACACGTCTCGGTGTATGCCCGGGTCTCCCCCGAGAACAAGATCCGCATCGTCAAAGCCTGGCAGCGCCGGGGGCAGGTGGTTTCCATGACCGGGGACGGGGTCAACGACGCCCCCGCCCTGAAAGCCGCCGACATCGGCTGCGCCATGGGCATCACCGGCACCGACGTGGCCAAGGGAGCCTCCGACATGACCCTCACCGACGACAACTTTGCCACCATTGTGGAGGCGGTCCGGGAGGGCCGGGGCATCTATGAAAATATCCGCAAGGTGGTGGGCTTCCTCCTGGGCACCAATATCGGCGAGGTATTCACCGTCTTTTTCGCCATGATCCTCTGGCGCCAGAGCCCCTTCCTCTCCATGCAGCTGCTGTGGATCAATCTGGTCACCGACAGCTTCCCCGCCATCGCCCTGGGGATGGAGCCGGTGGAATCCGGCATCATGGACCGCCCCCCCAAGCCCCGGGACGAGGGGCTCTTCGCCCACGGTCTTGGGGTGCGGGTGGTGCTCCAGGGAGCCATGTTCGCCATCCTCTCCCTCTTCTCCTTCTGGGTGGGACGTCAGGCCACCGGGGAACTGGCCGGAGGCCAGACCATGGCCTTCATCACTCTGGCGGTATCCCAGATCGTTCAGGCCTACAACATGCGTTCCAACCGCTCTCTCTTTAAAATCGGGCCCTTTGGCAACCGGCACCTGAACCTGGCCTGCGGCGCCTCCCTGGCGCTGATGCTCCTGGTGGTCTTTACCCCGGTGCGCACCGCTTTCGGCCTCATGGCCCTCACCCCCAGGCTCTACCTCTTCGCCTTCGGCCTGACTCTGGTGCCCCTGGTGATGATGGAGCTCTCCAAAGCGGTAGGCCTCATCCGGCACCAGGAATAAACCCTGCCGTCTCCCCTAAAAACGCCCTCTGTGTCTTACGGCACAGTGGGCGTTTTTCTGCATCCCCCAAACGGCAAAAACCGCCTTTCTCCCATTGACAACGTCCTGCCGCCGCCGTATCATAGGATATTGGATTTCGCGCCCCCAAGGCGCACGGGAAAGGAGAACCCTGATCCATGTTACATAAAACCGCCGCCTTTTTCCGCCGGGAAAAGGTGCTCACCATTTCCGCCGCCTGCGCCCTTCTGTCCATGGCGGCGGTACCCCCTGACGCCGCCTACGCCGGCTACATCGACTGGCGGGTTCTGGCCCTCCTCTTTTGTCTGATGACAGTGGTGGCGGGGGTAAAGGCCCAGGGGATGTTCCACCGCCTGGCCCGGGAACTCCTGGGACGCTGCTCCGGGCCCCGGCCCCTGACCCTGGCTCTGGTGCTGCTGCCCTTTTTCGCCTCCATGCTGGTGACCAACGACGTGGCCCTCATCACCTTCGTTCCTTTCGCCGTTCTGGCTCTTTCCCTCTCGGGCCGGGAGCAGGACCTGGCAGGGGTGGTGGCCTTGCAGGCGGTGGCCGCAAACCTGGGGAGCATGGCCACCCCGGTGGGGAACCCCCAAAACCTCTACCTTTACACCCGGTACGGCCTTTCCGCCGGGGAGTTTTTCGGGCCGGTGCTGCCTCTGACTTTGGCCAGCCTTCTGGGGCTGGTGCTGGCCTGTCTTCTGGCCTTCCGGGGGGAGGGCCAGAAAGCGGAGCTTCCTCCCGCCCAGGAGGTTTCCGCCGATCCCCGGCGTCTCTGGCTCTTAGGAGGGCTCTTTCTCCTCTGTCTCCTCTCGGTGTTCCGGGTTCTCCCCTACCCCATCCTCCTGGGGATCACCCTCCTGTACCTCCTGGTGATGGACCGGAAACTGCTGCCCCAGGTGGACTACAGCCTCCTTCTCACCTTCGTCTGCTTCTTCATCTTCTCCGGCAACCTGGGGCGGGTCCCGGCGGTGCGGGAATTCCTGGGGAACCTTCTGGAAGGGTATCCCGTCCTCACCCCGGTACTGGCCAGCCAGGTGATCAGCAACGTCCCCGCCGCCGTCCTCCTCTCCTCCTTCACCGAGAACTGGCGGGGCCTCCTGGTGGGCACCAACGTGGGCGGACTGGGGACCCCGGTGGCTTCCCTGGCAAGCCTCATCGCCCTCCGGGGGTACCTGGCCGCCCAGAAAGGGGGCCTGGGCCGTTACCTCTGGCTCTTCACTCTGGCCAACCTGGCCTTTTTGCTTCCCCTGCTGGCTTTGGCGGCTCTGCTGGGGTAAAGAATCCCTTCCGGCCATATAAAAACGGACGCAGCGGCTGCTGCGTCCGTTTTCTGTTGTCCGCCGGAAACCCCGGCAGGCCGCTGTTATTTCAGGAAGCCCTCCACGATCTTGGCCTCGGCCTCCTCCTCGGTGAGGCCCAGGGTCCGCAGCTTCAGCAGCTGCTCCCCGGCAATCTTGCCGATGGCCGCCTCATGGATCAGGGCGGCGTCGCCGCTGTTGGCGGTAAGCTCCGGCGCGGCGGTAACCACCCCCTGGTCGGCGATAATGGCGTCGCACTCGGAGTGGCCGGTGCACCGGGCGTTGCCGATGATCCGGGAACGGTAGGCCTGGCGGGAATTCCCCCGGGCCACCGACCGGGAGATGAGATCCACCCCCGAGTCCTCCCCATCCAGCTGCACCTGGAAGTCGGTCTTGGCCTCCTGGTTTCCTTCGGTGAGAATCCGCTCACGGATCAGCAACCGGGCCCCGGGGCCCAGGACCCCGGTGGTGGTCCGGGTGCTCCGGTCCACCCCGCCGATTTGGCTGGTGTCCATCTCCAGGACGGCACCCTCCCCCAACACCACTTCGGTGACCGGGTCGATGGAGCGGATGCCGGCCCCCTTGCCGGTGCCGATATGCTTTTCCAGGTAGGTGACATGGGCCCCCTTCTCCAGGAAGAAGCGGTGGATGCCGTTGTGCCGGGCCGGCTCGCCGTTTTCGGTATGGACGCCGCAGCCTGCCACAATGGTGACGTCGGCGCCCTCCCCCACATAGAAGTCGTTGTACACCAGGTCATCCACGCTGCCGTGGGTGACACAGGCGGGGATGGAGACCGACTCCCCCTTGGTCCCCGGGAGGATGTGGATATCCAGGCCGGGCTTGTCGGTTTTGGAATCAATACGGATGTTCTTGGTGGACTGGCGTCCGGCGCAGCCCCCGTCTACCCGGAGGTTATAGGCGCCGGTGAAGGAACCGGCCCAGTCGGAGACCTTCCGCAGCAGGTCCCCGGTGATGGAATCAATGAGACTCATACGGAACCCCCCTCTCTGGGACAGGCGGGGCATCCGCCCTGTCCCGCCATCAGCTCAGGCAGCAGCTCCTTGGCAGGGCCCTGCTTCTGGACCCGGCCGTCCGCCACCACCACCAGCCGGTCGGCAATGGAGAGAATCCTCTCCTGGTGGGAGATGATCACCAGGGCCCCCGCCAGGTCCCGGCGGATGTCCTGGAACACCTGGATCAGGTTCTGGAAGCTCCACAGATCGATGCCTGCCTCCGGCTCGTCAAAGATGGAGAGGCGGGTATGCCGGGCGATGACGGTGGCGATTTCAATGCGCTTGATCTCGCCGCCGGAAAGGGTGGCGTCCACCTCCCGGTCGATATACTCCCGGGCGCAGAGGCCCACCCGCCCCAGGATGGCGCAGAGCTTGTCCTCGTGGAGGGATCCCCCCGAAGCCAGCTCCAGCAGGTCCCGGACGCTGAGCCCCTTGAACCGCACCGGCTGCTGGAAGGCGAAACTGACCCCTTTCCGGGCCCGCTGGGTCACGTCCAAACCGGTGATATCCTCCCCATCCAGGAGGATGCGCCCGGAGCGGGGGGTCTCCAGGCCCGCCACCACTTTGGCGATGGTGGTCTTGCCTCCCCCATTGGGGCCGGTGATGACGGTAAGCTCACCGTCCTCGGCCTGGAGGTCCACCCCCCGAAGCACCTGGGAACCGCCAGGGGCCTCCCAGGTGATGTTTTCCAATTTCAGCATAGGTTGAAGTTCCTTTCTTTCAAGCCCCATGGCTTTTCTTTCCGCCTAAGGCGGAAGGCGGGAGGGAACTTTCCCTTCCGCCTTTCCATGATAAATCCTCAGGGCAATAAAATCAATACCTTTTTGGTATTCATTGCCGGAAACCAGGGGGTTTCGACTTTCCAAGGGGCTTGGGGGTCAGTCCTTTTTCTCCTTCACCTGGAGAGCCCGGCCCGCATTGAGAATGGCGATTACCGAGACCCCCACGTCTGCAAAGACCGCCTCCCACATGTTGGCTGTCCCAAGGGCCCCCAGAAGGAGCACCAGCCCCTTCACCCCCAGGGCAAAGACGATATTCTGCCGGACGATCCGAAGGGTCCGCCGGGCGATCCCCACGGCATCTGCAATCCGGGAGGGAGCGTCGTCCATGAGGACGATATCCGCCGCCTCAATGGCGGCATCGGAACCCAGGGCCCCCATGGCGATACCCACATCGGCCCGGGAAAGGACAGGGGCGTCGTTGATGCCGTCCCCTACAAAGGCCAGCTTCCCTTTGGGGGGCTTCTCCTCCAGGAGTTTTTCCACCCACTGGACTTTGTCTCCGGGAAGGAGCTGGGTGTGGACCTCATCCAGCCCCAGCTCCCGGGCTACGCTCTCCCCCACCTCTTTGGCGTCCCCGGTAAGCATCACCGTGCGGCTCACCCCCAGGGCTTTCAGCTTCCGGATGGCTTCGGCGGCGTCAGGCTTCACCTGGTCGGAGATGACGATGTGTCCCAGGTAGACCCCGTCCTCCGCCACATGGACGGTGGTGCCTACCCGGTGGCAGGGGTGCCAGGTGACGCCGATCTCGTCCATCAGCTTGCCGTTTCCGGCGCAGACGGTCCTTCCGTCCACCACCGCCCGGACCCCACGGCCGCTGAGCTCCTCCACGCTCCCTACCCGGGAGGTGTCCAGCTGGGCCCCCCAGGCCTCCCGGATTGACCGGGAAATGGGATGGTCGGAATAGCTCTCCGCCAGGGCGGCCACCTCCAGGAGCCGGTTCTCATCCGCCTGGTCGGGGTGGATGGCAGTGACGTTAAACACCCCTTTGGTGAGGGTGCCGGTCTTGTCAAAAACCACCACCTGGGTATCCGCCAGGGCCTCCAGGTAGTTGCCTCCCTTTACCAGAATCCCCAGCTTTGAGGCGCCGCCGATCCCCCCAAAGAAGCTCAGGGGCACCGAGATCACCAGAGCGCAGGGACAGGAGATCACCAGGAAGATCAGGGCCCGGTGCACCCCCTCCTGCCAGCTGACGCCAGCCACCATGGGGGACAGAAAAGCCAGCAGCACCGCTGCCGCCACCACGGCGGGGGTGTAGTACCGGGCAAAGCGGGTGATAAAGTTCTCGGCCCGGGCCTTCTTGCTGCTGGAGTTTTCCACCAGATCCAGGATCTTTGCCACCGTGGAATCCCCGAAGGGCTTGGTGACCCGGACCCGAAGCAGGCCGCTCTGGTTGATGCAGCCGCTGACCACATCGTCCCCAGGGGCAACGTCTCTGGGGAGGGACTCCCCGGTAAGGGCCTTGGTATCCAAAGCGGAGGTTCCTTCCAGAATCACCCCGTCCAGGGGCACCTTTTCTCCCGCTTTGATGACGATGGTGTCCCCCACCGCCACTTCCTCCGGATCCACCTGGGCAAGCTGCCCCTCCCGCTCCACGTTGGCGTAGTCGGGCCGAATATCCATCAGAGCGGCGATGGACTGCCGGGAACGCCCTACGGCGTAGCTCTGGAACAGCTCTCCTACCTGGTAGAAGAGCATCACCGCTACCCCCTCCGGGTACTCCCCGGTGAAAAACGCCCCCACCGTGGCCAGGGCCATGAGGAAGTTCTCGTCAAAAACCTGGCCCCGGAAGATGTTCCGCACCGCCTTCCACAGCACGTCCCAGCCGATGATGCCATAAGGCACCAGGCAGAGAAGAAGCTTCTGCCACCCCTGGACCGGGGCCAGCACCGCCACTCCAAAGAGGACCCCGCTTACCAAAATCCGGGCCAGGGTCTTTTTCTGCTTCCTGCTCATGGGAACCAGCCTCCTTCTCTCATTTCAGCAAAGGGATGCCTCAGCGGTGGATGACGCAGTCGGGCTCCACCTTTTTGCAGACCCGCTCCACCTGATCCATTACCGATTCAAAGAGGCTGTCCTCCGCCTCCACCATCAGCTTCTGGGTCATAAAGCTTACCGAGGCGTCGGTGACTCCCTCGATCTTTTTGATGGCGTTCTCCATTTTCGCGGCGCAGTTGGCGCAGTCCAGGTCGGTGAGCTTAAAGGTTTTTCTCATCACAAAGGTCCCCTTTCCAAAATCTCATTTCCATGGTCCCGGCGTCCCGGTTCACTCGGCGATATGCTCCATTCCCTGACCAATAATGGTTCGGACATGGGCGTCCGCCAGGGAGTAGAACACCGTTTTCCCCTGGCGGCGGTATTTCACCAGCTTGCTCTTCTTCAGCACCTGAAGCTGGTGGGAGATGGCGGACTGGGTCATCCCCAGCAGCTGGGCGATGTCGCAGACGCACATCTCTGATTCGAACAGCACATAAAGGATGCGGATCCGGGTGGAATCCCCGAAGATCTTAAACAGCTCCGCCAGCTCAAAAAGGGCTTCCTCCTGGGGCATCGCGCTGTTTACCTTCTCCACGATCTCCTCATGGACATGCATGAACTGGCATTTTGGGGCTTCGTTCCGGCTCATTTTTTCAAACATCCTTTCATATGAGCTATTGTTCATTTATTATTATATGCCTTTCCCCTCCGGGTGTCAAGGGGGATAAATTGTTTTTACACCGTTCATCCATTTTGCCCCATCTGAGGAAACGGAAATGATCCCTTCATATAAAATAATCCCCCCGGTTTCGGGGGGATTATTGCTCAGAATCAGGAAGCCGTGATCTCCGTCTCAGGGCTGGATCTCCTCAGAGACAGGGGCGTCCCCGGGGAGGGGGATCTCCGGCATCAGCTCCCGGGAAATCACCAGGAGCATTTCTTCCAGCCGTTTCACATCCTCCGGGGGAAAGCGGCGGCGGATACGGTCCATCACCACTTTGACGTAGCCGTAGGAAATTCCATAATAGTCCAGGAACTTTTCAGTAACCACCAGGTGATACTCCCGCTTGTCCTCGGTGCTGCGTTCCTTCCGCAGATAACCCTTCCGGATCAGGCTGGCCACCTTGTAAGCGGCGTTGGCCTGGCTGATCTGGACAAAGTAGGCGAACTGGTTGATGGTGGGGCGGTCCAGGGCATAGATGACCTCCATACAGAAGGTCTCCACCGCCGTCAGGGTGGCCTCCCTGGCTTCAAAACGGTTGAAGATCTTTTTATAAAGGTTCAGCTTGAACTTGGTGTACACCTGGTTGAAGGCCTCGTCCAGCACGGTACCCCCGCCCTTTCCTTGATCATATGGTAGTATTATATCATTTTTGCGTCTGTGAGAAAAGGGAGACAGAGGCGCAAGTGACTGCCCCGCTCCCTGGGCACACCACATGGGCTGGGAAGGGGGCGGCCCCGTAATTTTCTCCGGCCTTGGACCGGGGTAAATTCTCTCCCCTTTCCAGCGTCTTCTGAATCCCAAGTGATATGTTCAGAGAGGGGGGTACAATGCTGCGCCTCCTAGAATCTTCTCTCACGGACTTGAAATAGCGAAGGTGAGGGTGGCCTTGGCGGCCACCTTGCCATCCACTGTGGCCACCGCTTCCCCGATGCCCACCGGGCCCTTTTCCCGGATCAGGGTGCAGCTGAGCTCCAGGACGTCCCCGGGGCGGACCTGGGTCTTGAACCGGGCGTCCTTGATGCCGCCGAAGAAGGCCAGCTTCCCCTGGTTCTCCGGCTTGCTGAGAACCGCCACCGCCCCCACCTGTGCCAGGGCCTCCAGGATCAGCACCCCGGGCATCACCCGGTACTGGGGGAAGTGTCCCTGGAACCAGGGCTCCACGGCAGTGACGCATTTGATCCCCTTGGCCCACTGGCCGGGGACATAGTCGGTGATCCGGTCCACCAGCAGGAAAGGCCAGCGGTGAGGCAGGATGGCTTCAATTTCATTGGTATCCAAAGCAGGCATTCTTGTTCCTCCTTACAGCGTTTCTGTCGCCGGGCCGGAAATCACTCCCGGAACCGCTTCATAGCCAGGACAGCGTTGTGCCCTCCGAAGCCCAGGGAGTTGGAAAGGGCGGCTTCCGCCTGGGTCTGGCGTCCCTCGTTGGGGATGACGTCCAGGTCGCAGTCGGGGTCCGGCTCCCGGTAGCCGATGGTGGCGGGGAGGAAGCCTTCTTGGCGGGCCATGGCGGTAGTAGCGGGCTCCACTCCCCCTGCGGGCCCCCGCAGGTGGCCGGTCATGGACTTGGTGGAACTGACAGGGGGGCAGCTTCCTTCCCCAAACACTGCTTTGACGGCGGCAGTCTCACACCTGTCGTTCATGGGGGTGCTGGTGCCGTGGGCGTTGATGTATCCGATCTCCTCCGGGGCAAGGCCGGCGTCGGCCAGGGCCTCTTTCATGGCCCGGGCAGCCCCCTCCCCGCCGGGGGCGGGAGCGGTGATGTGGTGCGCGTCGCAGGTGGCTCCGTAGCCGGCCACCTCCCCCAGGATTACCGCTCCCCGGGCCTTGGCGTGCTCATACTCCTCCAGCACCAGGATGCCGGCTCCCTCGCCCATGACGAAGCCGCTGCGCTCCCGGTCAAAGGGGATGGATGCCCGGGCGGGGTCGGCGGATTCACAGAGGGCCTTCATGGAGGTGAATCCCCCCATGGCCAGAGGGGTGACGGCGGACTCGGTGCCGCCGCAGACCATAACGTCGGCGTAGCCGTCCCGGATGTGGCGGAAAGCGTCCCCTACGGCGTTGGTACCCCCGGCGCAGGCAGTGACCACACAGCTGCACATTCCCCGGAGCCCCAGCCGGATGGCGATGGTTCCCGCCGCCATATTGGTGATGCAGGTGGGAATAAAGAAGGGGGACACCCGGTCCCAGCCCCGCTCCCGGCCCCGGTCGTGCTCCTCCTGGATGGTGGAAAGCCCCCCGATCCCTGAGGACACCAGCACCCCGCACCGGTCATAGTCGGTGTTCTCCGGGGTGATCCCGCTCTGGTCAAAGGCCTCCTGGGCGGCGATGACCCCCAGCTGGGTGAACCGGGCCATTTTCCGGGCCTCGGCCTTGGGGATGAAGTCGGTGACGGTAAGGCCCTTCACCTCCCCTGCCAGGCTCACCTTCTGGCCGGCGGGGTCGTAGGCGGTGATGGGGGCGATGCCGCACCGCCCTGCCCGGACACTTTCCCAAAGTTCTCGGGTATTGTTTCCGATGGGGGTCACCGCCCCCATGCCGGTGATGACAACTCTGCGCTTCATAGGTCTTGCTCCTCTGCTGTGATGTTTGGGGCCGGCCTCAGGCCATGCCCCCGTCCACGCTGA
>JAHZBJ010000005.1:4850-16913 GCA_019423445.1 Oscillospiraceae bacterium | reverse complement strand
GCCGGTGATGTAGTCCCCTCCCGGTCCCGCCAGAAAGGCGGCGGTCCGGGCAATATCCTCCGGGCGGCCCAACCGTCCCAGGGGGATGGAGGCCAAAAGCTTTTCCCGGACCTCCTGGGGCAGCACCGCCGTCATATCGGTGTCAATGAACCCGGGGGCGATGGCGTTTACCGTAACCCCCCGGCTCCCCAGCTCCTTGGCCAGGGACTTGGTCATCCCGATGACCCCCGCTTTGCTGGCGGCGTAGTTCACCTGGCCGGCGTTGCCGTGGAGCCCCACCACGCTGCTCATATTGATGATCCGCCCCCAGCGGCGGCGGCTCATCCCCCGGGCGGCCAGCTTCATGCAGTGGAAGGTCCCTTTCAGGTTCACTTCCAGGACCCGGTCCAGGTCTTCCTCCTTCATCCGCAGCAGCAGCCCGTCCCGGGTGATCCCGGCGTTGTTCACCAGGATATCCACCGGCCCCAGGGTTTCCTCGGCGGCCTGGAAGGCGGCTTCACACTCCTCCGGCCGGGAGACGTCGGCCTTCACCGACACCGCCTTGACCCCCAGGGCCTCAATGGCCTCCTGGGTCTCCCGGGCGGCGGCTTCGTTGCCGGCGTAGCAGAGGGCCACATTGGCCCCCCGGGCCGCCAGCTCCAGACAAATGGCCCGGCCGATCCCCCGGCTGCCGCCGGTGACCAGGGCCGTCTTTCCTGTCAGTTCCTTTTCCATGACCCTTACGCTCCTTTCAGGGCTTCCCCGATCCCGGCGATGCTCCCGGCGTCCTCCGCCTGATAAAGCGCCACCTGGGGGGCAATCTTCTTGACAAATCCGCTGAGAACTTTCCCCGGGCCGATTTCCACCACCGTATCCACCCCCTGGGAAACCATCCAGCGGATGCTTTCCTCAAAAAGGGTGGGGGACTGTACCTGGCGCACCAGCAGACCGGGGACGGTCTGTCCAGCTGCGGGATCCAGAGGCCGGGCAGTGGCATTAAAGACCACCTGGGCCTCCATGGGGTAAAACTCCACCCGCTGGAACTTCTCTTCCAGGGCCTTCCCCGCCGGGGCCATGAGGCTGGTATGGAAAGGTCCGCTGACATTGAGGGGGATGCACCGCTTGGCCCCCGCCTCCTTGGCCAGGGTCTCTGCCGTCTCCACCGCGGCGGCGTCCCCGCCGATGACCACCTGGCCCGGGCAGTTGAGGTTGGCCACCTCCGCCACAAGGCCGGTGGACTCCCGGGCCCGGCGGCAGCAGTCCTCCGCCAGGGCAGGGTCCCCTCCCAGAATGGCGGACATGCGGCTGGGCCGCCCGGCGGCGGCCTCCTCCATGGCCCGGCCCCGGAAAGCCGCCAGCTCCACCGCTGTCCGGGGGTCCAGCACCCCGGCGCAGCAAAGGGCGGAATACTCCCCCAGGCTCAGGCCGGCAGCATAGTCCGGGCGCACCCCTTCCTGGCGCAGCAGCAGGGTGACAGCGGCGGCAAAGGCCACCATACAGGGCTGGGTATACCGGGTCTGGGAAATGGTCTCCATGGGGGCCTCAAAGGAGATCTCCCGGAGGTCAAACCCCGGACAGGGCTCGTCGTAGATGGGGCGAACCTGGGGGAAAGCGTCGTAAAGCTCCTTCCCCAGGCCGGGGACCTGGCTCCCCTGACCGGCAAACAAAAAGGCCAGCTTCATGGTTCTTCTCCTTCCGCCGTCCTCCGGCGATGGGTTTTGCCGCGGGGAAGGGATTTCCCTTCTCCCCGCAGGATATCTGTCCTCAAACACAAACGCATAGAGTCCAAGGCGAACACGCCCTGAAATTCAGTTTAAACCCATACAAAATATACAAATAGTATTAGAGTTTTGTTACGGCAGCTGGGAGACCTTTTCTTTCTCCTCCTGGTATTCCTCCCAGAGGGTCCGGAGGATCTCCTCCACCGGGCGGATCTCGTGGAGCTGCCCCGCCACCTGGCCCGCCATCAGGGAACCGGTCTGGGTATCCCCTTCAAAAACGGCTCGGCGCAGGGAGCCCAGGGTGTACTTTTCCAGCTCCATCCGGTCGGCGCCGGACTTCTCCTTCTGGACATACTCCCGGGCCATCTTGTTTTTCAGGATCCGCACCGGGGTGCCGGCGATGCGCCCGGTAACGATGGTGTCGGTGTCCCCGGCCTTGAGCACTGCTTCCTTGTAGTTCTGATGGATGGGGCACTCCTGGGACACCAGCAGACAGGTGCCCACCTGGACCCCCACCGCCCCCAGGGCGAAGGCGGCCAGCAACTGCCGCCCGGAGGCAATACCCCCGGCGGCCACCACCGGGATGGACACCCCCTGGACCACCTGGGGCACCAGGGCCATGGTGGTCAGCTCCCCCACATGGCCGCCGCTTTCGGTGCCCTCAGCGATGACCCCGTCGGCCCCTGCCTTCTCCAGGCGCTGGGCCAGGGCCACGCTGGGCACCACCGGGAAGACCAGGCTTCCGGCGGCCTTCCACATCTCCATGTACTTGCCGGGATTCCCGGCGCCGGTGGTAATCACCGGGATCCGTTCCCGGGCCACAATTTCCGCCATCTCCTGGGCGGCGGGGTGCATCAGCATGATGTTGACCCCAAAGGGCTTGTTGGTCAGGGAGCGGCATTTATGGATGTTCTCCTCCAGGGTCTCGGGGGTCATGCCCCCGGCGCCAATGAGGCCCAGGCCCCCGGCGTTGGAAACGACGGCGGCGAATTCCCCGGTGGCGATGTTGGCCATGCCCCCCTGGATGACGGGATATTTGATCCCCAGCAGTTCGTTGAGATATTTCATGGATGTTCTTTCCTTTCTTACCAGACAAGCTGGGCGGCGCCCCAAGTGAGGCCCCCGCCGAAACCCGCCAGCATCACCTGCATCCCCTCCCGAAGGAGGCCTTCCCGGTTCATCTCGTCCAGAGCCACCGGGATGCTGGCCGCCGAGGTGTTGCCATAGCGGTCCAGGTTCATGTAAAACTTCTCCAGAGGCACCCCCATGGCCTTGGCGGCATGGCTGAGGATCCTGGCGTTGGCCTGATGGCAGACGATCCAGTCCATCTGGGAGAGGTCCGAGCCGGATTTGGAGAGCACCTCCCGGATCCCGGCGGGGATGGCTTCCACCGCGAAGCGGAACACCTCCTTGCCGTTCATGGCGATGCGCCCCACCGGGCCGCCCCCGGGGGAGATCCCGGCGCAGGAGAGGGAATCCCCGCCCCCCCGGGCGCCGCTGCTCCACCAGAAGGGGCGCTCCGGGTCCGCCGCCACCACGGCGGCGCCTGCCCCGTCCCCGAAGAGAACGCAGGTGCCCCGGTCCTCAAAGTCGGTGACCCGGGAGATCACCTCGGCTCCGATGAGGAGCACCAATTTCCCGGGGTCCTGTTCCAGCAGCCCCTGGCTCAGGCGAAGGCCAGCCAGAAAACCGCTGCAGGCGCCATTGATGTCCAAAGCCAGCAGCCCTTCCGGAAGGCCCAGGGCCTCCTGGACCAAACAGGCGGTATTGGGCACCAGGCTGCTGGGGGTGAAGGTGGCCACCAGAACGGCGCCAATCTCCTCCCGGCTGCGGCCCGCCGCCTCCAGGTCCCGGAGGGCGGCTTCCGCGGCCCCCACCGCCAGAGAGGTGGTGTCCTCATCCTCCCCGGCAAAGCGCCGCTGGCAGATGCCGGTCCGGGTGCGGATCCATTCGTCGTTGGTCTCCACCACCCGGGCCATATCGTCGTTGGTCACCACCCGCCGGGCGGCCCGGCTGCCGGTGGAGAGTATCCGTATCCCTGTCATTGGTTCCTGCTTCCTTTCTCCTTGCCCGGGGTCCCCATCCGCCGGAATTTTTCATACCGCTGCTGGGCCAGGGCACTGCCGCTGAGTTTGGAGAGCCGTTCCAGCTCCCGGGCCAGGGCCCCACGGACCCGGAGGAACACCTGGGCCGAATGAGGGGTGGCTCCCCCCTCCGGCTCAGGGATGACGGCGTCCGCCACCCCCAGCTCCAGAAGATCCCGGGCGGTAAGGCGCATCAGCTCCGCCGCCTCCTGGCTGCGGGAGCTGTCCTTCCAAAGGATGGAGGCGAAGCCCTCGGGGGAAAGTACCGAGTAGACGGCGTTCTCCAGCATAATCACCGAGTTGGCCACCCCAAGAGCCAGAGCGCCTCCGCTGCCCCCTTCCCCGATGACCACGGTAACCGTGGGGACGGTAAGGGCGCTCATGGTGGCGATGCACCGGGCAATGGCCTCCCCCTGGCCCCGTTCCTCAGCCCCCATGCCGGGGTAAGCGCCGGGGGTGTCCACAAGGGTGATCACCGGGCGGTGGAACCGCTGGGCCTCCTCCATCAGGCGCCGGGCCTTCCGGTATCCCTCGGGGTTGGGCATTCCGAAGTTCCAGGCGATGTTCTCCTGGAGGGTGCGGCCCTTCCTCTGGGCCAGCACCGTCACCGGCCGCCCCTCAAAAAAGGCGATCCCTCCCAGGATGCTGCCGTCATCCCCGAAGCAGCGGTCCCCGTGAAGTTCAAAGAAATCGGTGAAAAGGGCGTCCACAAAGGCCTGACCGTTGGGACGGCCGGGGCTTCGGGCCAGGGCCACCCGCTGGGCGGCAGTAAGCTTTTCTTTCACAGCCCTATCCCCCCTTTCCCGGTTTCGGTTTCTGGTGGAGCCGCAGCAGCAGTTCCAGGGTTTCCCGGAGCTGGCGGCGGTCCACAATGTGGTCCACAAAGCCGTGGTCCAGGAGGAATTCGGAGCGCTGGAAGCCCTCCGGCAGCTCCTGGCCGATGGTTTGGCGGATCACCCGGGGCCCGGCAAAGCCGATGAGGGCCCCCGGTTCCGCCAGGATAATGTGCCCCAGGCTGGCAAAGCTGGCGGTAACCCCGCCGGTGGTGGGATTGGTGAGGACGCACACCGACAGCAACCCCGCCCGGTGATGCCGCTCCATGGCGGCGGCGGTCTTTGCCATCTGCATCAGGGAGAGGATCCCCTCCTGCATCCGGGCGCCGCCGCTGGCGCAGAACAGAATCAGAGGCAGGTGGTTCCGGCAGGCGTACTCGACAGCCCGGGCGATCTTCTCCCCCACCGCCGTGCCCATGCTCCCCATCAGGAACCGGCTGTCCAGCACCCCCGCCACGGCGGGGATGCCTCCGATCTTCCCCACTCCGGTCATAGCCGCCTCGGCCATGCCGGTGGATTCCTGGAGACCCCGGAGTTTTTCCCGGTAGCCGGGAAAGTTCAGGGGGTCCCCCGGCTGGAGGTCCCGGTCCAGCTCCCGGCAGACCCCTCCGTCAAAAAGGGTCCGGAGGCGGTAGACAGCGGATACCTTTATATGGAAGCCGCATTTGGGGCAGACGTACCGGGTCTCCCGGAGCTCCCGCCGGAGGGACACCTCCCCGCAGCCGGGGCATTTGATGGGGTCCTCCGGGGTGTGCTCCTTCTTCTGGGCAGGGGCAGCCTTTTTCCGCCCCTGGTCCCGAAGATGGGCCAGGGCGGCCAGGGCCTCCCTGCGCTGCTCAAAAAACGTGTCCATTGCCTTCTCCCCTCTCTGCCAGCAGCCCCGGCAGGTTCCGCTCCAGGAACCCCGTGTCGTACTGGCCCTTCAGGTACTCAGGGTGGTACAGAATCAGGTATTCCAGCTCCTGGTTGGTGGCGAATCCCCGGATCATCAGCTCCTCCAGGGCCCGGCGCATCCGGCGGATGGCCTCCAGCCGGGTGGAGCCGTGGACGATGACCTTGGCCACCATGGAGTCGTAGTAGGGGCTGGTGGTGTAGCCGGGGTACAGCATGGTGTCCACCCGGACGCCGCACCCCCCTGGGAGATGGAGGAACTCCACCTTGCCGGGGCTGGGGAGGAACCCGTTGGCCGGGTCCTCGGCGTTGATGCGGCACTCAATGGCGTGGCCGGAGAACTGCACCTCCTCCTGGGTCACCGAAAGGGGGAGCCCCGCCGCGATCCGAAGCTGCTCCTTCACCAGGTCCAGACCGGTAACCATCTCGGTGACCGGGTGCTCCACCTGGATCCGGGTGTTCATTTCAATGAAGTAGTACCGGCCTTCCCGGTCCAGGACAAACTCCACCGTCCCGGCGCTGCGGTAACCGGTAGCCCGGGCCGCCTGGACGGCGGCGGCCCCCATCTCCTCCCGGAGGGCGGGGGTGAGGGCCCTGCTGGGGGACTCCTCCATCAGCTTCTGGTTCCGGCGCTGGATGGAACAGTCCCGCTCCCCCAGGTGGATCACATGGCCCTGGCCGTCGGCCAGGATCTGGAACTCAATATGCTTGGGGGAAAGGATCAGCTTTTCCAGGTACATGGAGCCGTCCCCGAAACAGGCCACCGCCTCAGCCCGGGCGGTGGCAAAAGCCTCCGCCAGGTCCTCCGGGGCGTCTACCCGGCGCATCCCCCGGCCGCCGCCGCCTGCGCTGGCCTTGATGAGTACCGGATACCCCAGTTCCTTTGCCAGGGCGGCGGCCTCCTCCGGCGTCTCCACCGCTCCCTGGGAACCGGGGACCACCGGGACGCCGCTTTCCATCATCAGCTGCCGGGCGGCGGATTTCTGGCCCATCTTCTCGATGACCTCCGGGGCAGGGCCGATGAATATGAGCCCCGCTTCCTCCACCCGCCGGGCGAAGTCCGGATTCTCCGAAAGAAAACCGAACCCGGGGTGGACAGCGTCGCAGCCGGTGGCCAGGGCCGCCGACAGGACGTTCTCCTGACAGAGGTAACTCTCCTGGGCCCGGGGCCCTCCGATGCACACCGACCGGGTGGCCAGCTGGACATGGAGGGACTCCCGGTCGGCAGTGGAATACACCGCCACCGTTTCAATGTCCATCTCCCGGCAGGCCCGGATGATCCGCACAGCGATCTCTCCCCGGTTCGCCACCAGAACGCGCTTTAACACACAGGGTCCCTCCCTTCCTGTTTCACAGGGTCTCCAGCTCCACCAGCACGGCACCGAACTCCGCCAGCTCCCCGTTGCGGTACCGGATGGCTTTCACCACCCCGGCGGCGGGAGCCTCCACCTGGTTCATCATCTTCATGGCCTCAATAAGGCAGAGAGGCTGGCCCTTCTCCACCTGCTGTCCCTCCTGGATAAAGGGGGGCGCATCGGGACTGGGGGCGGCATACACCACTCCCACAATGGGGGCCTTCACCTCCAGGCAGGGTTTTCCTGCCGGGGGCGCTGCCTCCGGGGCGGGAGCGGGAACCGCCGCCGGAACAGCCGGGACAGCCGCGGGGGCCGCCGGAACGGCGGCCCCTTCCCCCCGGGTTCCCGGCGCCGGGGCGGTACCCTTGCGCATCCGCAGGGTGGCCCCATCCCAGGCAAGCTCCAGCTCAGTCAGGCCGGAAGCGTCAAAGCTTTTCATCAGTTCCTGGATTTCGCTCAGCTTCATGGGAACCTCCTTGGAACCGCCTTTCTCAGGCGGCCTTCTCCTGGATATACTCTACAATGTCCTTCACTGTCTTGAGCTTCTCCAGCTCCTCGTCGGGGATCTCAGCTCCAAAGGCGTCCTCCAGAGCCATGTTCAGCTCCACGGCGTCCAGGCTGTCAGCCCCCAGGTCCTCCACCAGGCTGGCCTCCATGGTCACGTCCGCCTTGTCACAGCTGAGGGTATCTACAATCACGTCCTGAACTTTCTCAAAAATATCCATCTTACATTCGCTCCTTCTGAAAATTTGTTCAAATATTTAGTCAAAAATATTTAAGTATATTTTATCCGCCGTTTTTATTTTGTCAAGAGAAAAAGGAGGCGAAACCTGGGGTTTCGCCTCCCATTTCTGTGAACTTTCTGTAAATATTTGTGTAACAGCCGTTACACGAGCGCTTGTTACATTTCCCGGGAAAACCGCCTTATTCCTCCGGATAGACCGCCCGGGCCCCACCGATGAGCTTGGGACGGGTCCTGGCGCAGATGAGCCCTGCCTCCCCGATCCGGGAGATGCTCAGCCGCACCGGCACCGCCACCGGCCGCAGGTGCATTCCAATGAGGGTGCCGCCGATGTCCATCCCAGCCGCAGCCTGGATGCTTTCCACCACCACTGGGTCGGGGAGCTCCCTCCAGGCGGTGGTGGCAAAACTGCCCCCTGCCTTGGGCTGTGGGATGACGCTGACCACCGGCGCTCCTGCCGGGAGAGCCGCCCTGGGGAGGACAATGGCCCGGTTCAGATGCTCGCAGCACTGGGCCGCCAGATAGAGCCCTGACTCCTGGAGCACCGGCCATATCCCGGCGAAGGCCGCCTGGGCCGCTTCCAGGCTGGAACCCTTGCCGATACGCTGGCCCACCATCTCGCTGGAGGAACAGCCCACCACAAAGATCTCCCCCGGGTGCAGCTTCGCCTGGGCCAGCAGCTCCCTTGCCGCTTGTTCCGCCTGCCGTCTGATCTCTTCCATCATGGTTATGACCTCCTTCTCCTTGGCCCCTCAGTGCCGCTGGCGCAACTCCTGGAAAAAGCGCCGGGTAGAGGCGATAAAATCCTGTATGTACTGGGGACGATAACTGTTTTTATGGTAGCAAAGGAAAAAGTCCCTGAGGTAATGGCTGCCGCTGATCCGGAACCATACCCCGCCCCGTTCCGCGTCGGTGACCCCAATGTCCATCAGAGTCTCGGGGAAGAGGGTGACAGCGTTGCAGACGATGGCCAGCCGCCGGGCAGCCTCGGCGCTGCCGGTCTCCATCAGGATCCTGGGCGCCATGCGGTTCTCGTAGAACATCCTGTCCTGAAGGGTGCGGACCCCGTGGCCCGGCCGCATGGAGATAAAACGCTCATTCCTGGCCTCCTGGATATTGATGGTGGAAAAGGGCTCCCGGCTCTGGGCGATGGGGGTGCCGGCCCCGGCCACCAGGAGCATCTGTTCCCGGCAGAGGGTGATGTACTCCAGGTCCGGGTGGATCCGTTCCACCGAAAGGAGAAAGGCCAGGTCCACCTTTCCGTCCAGAAGGCAGCCGTCCAGGTTGGAAGTGCCCGTCTCCAGCATCTCCAGCTCCACCCCGGGGTGCTGCTCCAAAAACTCCGGCAGCACCTGGGGCAGCAGAAACATGGCCCGCATGGTGGAGATGCCGATGCGGAGCTTACCGCTCAGATCTCCCCGGATCTCCTGAAGCTCCCGGTCCAGGTTTGCTTCCAGGCCCATCATCTTTCTGGCTGCCGCCAGATACTTCTCCCCGGCGTAGGTGAGAAAGGGCCCTTGGGTGCCCCGGCTGAAGATCTTCATACCGATCTCCCGCTCCGCCATCTGGATGGTTTGGCTGATGGCAGGCTGGGAGACCCCCAGCCTGGCCGCCGCCCGGGAGACGCTCCCCTCCTCCCAAACCGCCAGAAGGTGCTGTGCCTGACGAAGATTCACGGTCCTCCCTCCTTCCCATAAGGATGAAATTATAAATTTATGCCATTTTCTATATTTGATTTATGTCAGATTCTATAGTACACTAAGCTTAACAGAAATACAAGGGTTTTCTTCTGTATTTTGTCTGGATTGTCGGTTTCAAGGGGGACTCCCCTTGTTTCCCAGTAGAGACGAGACGGCGCCGGTCAGGGCGGAGGTGTTTCCCGACGGAAAATCTCCCCCTCTTTGAAGCGTCTGCCTGTTTTTTTAGAAACGGGTGAGGTAATGGAACTGTAAGCGGCGGGGACTCTGGAGTCCAGCGACCTGCAGGTGACGGTGGAACCTGGCAGCTCGGGGGTAGAGCTTTCCCTCCAGAGCAGCGTCCTGAGCCAGTTTGGCCATCAGATCCGCTCCACAGTGCTGGAGACCCTCCGGGACCTGGAAGTGGAAAACGCCAAGGTCACCGTAGTGGATCAGGGTGCCATCGACTGCACCATCCGCGCCAGGGTCCAGTGCGCCGTGTTCCGTGCCATGGATCAGACTGAAAATCTTCCCTGGGGGGTGAAACTGTGAGCCGGCCCGAAAAGAAGCGGCTTCGCCGCACCATGATGTTCCTCAACGCCCAGCGGGCGAGCCTTGTGAAGGACGCCTACGTCTACCGGCCCGACTCCATCATTTTCGACCTGGAGGACGCCGTCTCCGAGAACCAAAAAGATTCCGCCCGTATCTCCCTTTACAATACCCTGAAACGCGCCAATTATCACGGGGTTGAGCGGCTGGTCCGCATCAACGGCACCGACACCGTTTACTGGAAGGAAGATATCCGGGCGGCGGTGGCCGGCGGCTGCGACGGCATCCGTATCCCCAAATGCGAATACGCCAAGGACGTGGCCCTGGTGGAGGAGCAGGTAGAGAAGGCGGAGAAGGAATTCGGCCGCGAAGTGGGTTCAACCCTGCTGATGGCCGCCATCGAAACCCCCATGGGGGTGTTCAACGCCCTGGAGCTCTGCAAGAGCTCTCCCCGGATTCTGGGCGTCTCCATCGGCGCCGGGGACTACATGCGCACCATGCATGCCCAGCGCACCCCTGAGGGTGCCGAGATGTTCGCCGCCCGGGCCCATCTGGTGATGGCCGCCCGCGCCGCCGACGTCATGTGCTTCGACACAGTACATACCGACGTGGATGACCTGGAAGGCCTGGAGCGGGATACCCGTCTCATCAAGCAGATGGGCTTCGACGGGAAATCCATCATCAGCCCCAAGCAGATCGCCGTAATCCACAAGGTCTTCGAGCCCACCGCCAAGGAGATCGAAAAAGCCGAGCGAACCATCCGCACCATCCGGGAACAGGCCGACAGCGGCGTGGGCGTTTTCACCATCAACGGTCAGATGATCGACATCGCCATGCTGGAAGGCGCCGAGCGGGTCATCGAGCTGGCCAAGGCTTCCGGGATCTATAGGGGGGATTTGTAATGATCAATGCTGTTGGCAGAGATATTCCCGACGAGCTGCTGACCGACGGAAAAGAAGTTTTCCAGGGTCAGTTCTACCGTCACAACTACGAATACAAAAAGGCCGCTCCCACCGTCCGGGCCAGCATCCAGCCAGAAGTGCGGCCTCAAGGACGGCATGACCGTTTCTTTCCACCATCATCTCCGGGATGGGGACTATGTGGTGAACATGGTGATGGAGGCTATCGCTTCCCTGGGTATCAAGGACATCACCATCTGCGCCAGCTCCCTAGGGGACGCCCATGACCCCATCGTCAAGTACATCGAGGACGGCACCATCACCGGCATCTCCTCCAGCGGCGTCCGGGGCAAAATCGGCGAAGCCATTTCCTCCGGCAAGCTGCGGAAGATCGCCTATATCCGCTCCCACGGCGGCCGTGTCCGGGCTATCGAGACCGGGGACATCCACATCGACGTGGCCTTTGTAGGCGCACCCACCTGCGACTCCTACGGCAACGCCCGGGGTAAGGGGGGCAAGTCCGACTGCGGCGTCCTCTCCTACTCCATGGTTGACGCCCGTTACGCCGACAAGGTTGTGGTAGTCACCGACTGTCTGGTGGACTTCCCCAACTTCCCCGCCAGCATTCAGGCAGTGGACGTGGACTATGTGGTGGTGGTCCCCGAAATCGGCAACCCCAAGAAGATCGCCAATGCCCTGCTGCGGTTCACCCAGGACCCCAGAGAGCTGATGATCGCCGAATGGGCCACCAAGGCCCTGGTGAACACCCCCTACTTCAAGGACGGCTTCTCCTTCCAGACCGGCGGCGGCGGCCCCTCCCTGGCTGTCACCAGGTTCCTGAAGCCCTATATGGAGGAGCGGGGCATCAAGATGGGATTTGCCATCGGCGGCATCACCAAGCCCATGGTGGATCTGCTGAAGGAAGGCTATATCCGCACCATCGTAGACGCCCAGGACTTCGACCTGACCTCGGTGGAATCGGTAAATACCACTCCCAACCACTTTGAGATCTCCACCTCCCAGTATGCCAACCCCATGAACAAGGGCGCCTTTGTCAACCGCCTGGACTTCGTCATTCTGGGGGCCCTGGAGATTGACGTGGACTACAACGTCAATGTCATCACCGGCTCCAACGGCGTCATCCGGGGCGCCCCCGGCGGCCATGTGGACACCGCCGCCGGCTCCCGGTGCAGCATCATGGTGGCTCCTCTGGTCCGCAGCCGTATCCCCACCATCAAGGATAAGGTTCTCACCGTTACCACCCCCGGGGAAAGTGTGGACATTGTGGTCACCGACTACGGCGTCGCCGTAAACCCCCGCCGTCAGGACCTGCT
>JAHZBJ010000005.1:0-4814 GCA_019423445.1 Oscillospiraceae bacterium | reverse complement strand
CGCACCATCGAGGAGCTTCGGGACGAGGCCTACGCCCTGGTGGGCAAACCTGAGGAAATCCAGTTTGAGGACCGGGTGGTAGCCTACGTGGAGTACCGTGACGGCACCATCATCGACGTGGTCCGCAAGGTAAAGGACTACACCCTCTGATTCAGCTTTCTTCTCACCTCATACATAACCAGCCCCCAGGGCGGCCTGTCAAGGGCCGCCTTGGGGGCTTTCCGCGTACCCTTTTATATCGACTTCCCAGCACCCAAAATAAAAGCGCCCGGCGGATGCCGGGCGCTTTTATTTCGCGGGTCCAGGTTCCCCCGAGACCCTGTTTCTTTACTGGTAGCGTTTCTGCAGGTCCTTATAAAACTCCTTGTCGGTAAGGCGGTGCCGCTCCGAGGAGGGGATCATGTACCGGCCCTCGTCATCCCGGGTGGTGCCGTCTTCTTTGATGTGGCAGAGGAGGTCCTTCATCCCCTTCAGCGCCGCCTTCATGGTGGCGTTGGCGTAGATGACAATCTTGAAGCCCAGCTCCTCCAGCTGGGAGTTGGTAAGGAGCGGGGTGTTCCCCCCTTCCACCAGGTTTACCAGGGCGGGGACCTTCAACTCCTTGGGAATCCGGGAGAGCTGCTCCAGGTTCCGGGGGGCTTCCACAAAGACCACATCGGCCCCGGCGTCGGCGTAGGCATTGCCCCGGCGGATGGCTTCCTCGAAGCTGCCGGTAGCGGCAATGGCGTCGGTGCGGGCTACCAGCACCAGGTCGGGGTCCACCGAAGCTTCCCGGGCCGCCCGGAGCTTCCCGCACATCTCCTCCATGGGGATCACCACCTGATCCTCAAAGTGTCCGCAGCGCTTGGGAGACTGCTGATCCTCCAGCACCAGGGCTCCCACGTCCAGCCGGGAGAACTCCCGGACGGTGCGGTAAACATTGAGAGCGGAACCGTAGCCGTTGTCGATATCCACAATCAGGGGGCAGGAGGTGTTGTCGTTGATCCGCTTCACCAGCTCCAGGTTCTCGCTCATGGTAATCAGGTTGTAGTCCGGCAGCCCGAAGTGGAGGTTGGAGAGTCCTGCCCCTGTGACAAACTGGGCAGAAAAACCGGTGTCCTCGATAAGGCGGGCGAAGAGGGCGGTGGTAACACCGGGGGCGACAAGAATCCCCGGCTGTTCCAACAGGGCCCGGAGAGCCAAAGATTTTTTCATAATCAGCACATCCTTTCCTTTTCCATATCGAAAGATCTCAATGTCACTTGGCATTTTCTACATTGTAACACAGCGGTAAAGGGGGGCTCTATAGACACAAAGCTTAAATCTCCCCAAAATTTCTTGGACAGCATTACCTATTTTGATGGCTTCCCATGTTATATCCCACCCTATTTGAACACAGTCAGTATAAAAAAAACTTTGGTATGATCTGTATTTTTTTAAAGTTTTTATTTATTCTTTTTCACTTTAGTTAAATATCTGTTCATTTTTTGTTCATTCTTTGGATATTTTAACGATTTGTTCAGCAGTATAGGATCTGGATTATAAATTTATAATTTTATTAAGCTTTGACATATATCATAAATTGAATTATAGTAAATTTGTACATAAAGTATCTGTGTTGCCATGGTTTTAGTCACAGATTCTTGTGTTGTGATTTCTCTTCCCACGTCACCGGCGGGCATCCAAGGTCCCCGATGAGATAAAAGAGAAGTGAGTTTAAAAAAGGAGCGTGCAACATGAAAAAGTATCTCAGTATCCTCTGCATCATGCTTTCCCTGCTGCTGGTCCTGGTAGGCTGCGGCGGCAGCACCACCACTAGCTCTGCTGCAAGCGGCAGCGAGGCTGCCAGCGGCGATGAGGCTTCCGGCGATTGGGTCTGGGAGCGTAAAGTCACTCTGGTCTGCCCCTTCGGCGTGGGCGGCGGTGCTGACGGCACCCTGCGTCCCCTGCAGCCCCTGCTCCAGGATATCCTGGGCGTTCCTGTTGAGATCGTCAACGTGGAAGGCGCTGGCGGCGCCAACGGCATGGACTACGTCTACAAGCAGCCTGCCGACGGCTACACCTATGTGCTGACCACCCAGTCCCACATTATGCTGGATATTCAGAAGATCCTCCCCATGGACTTCAAGGCTGAGTTTGAGCCCGTCTGCAAACTGGTCCACTCCATCAACATCATCGCTTCCTCCAAGAAGGCCCAGGAAGGCAAGTACAGCAACTTCGAGGAGTTCATTGAGTACGCCAAGTCCCATCCCCAGGAGCTGGTCTGCGGCATGCAGACTGCCACCGGCGCCGACGCCGTCTCCCTGAAGCAGACTCTGGCCTTCGGTCTGGGCGTGGACATCCCCGACATTGAGCAGTATGTGAAGATCGTCAACTACTCCAGCGGCGCTGAGCTGAGTGCTGCCATGGCCGGCGGCCACGTGAACATCTGCATCACCGGCACCGACGAGATCAAGGGCCTCATTGAGTCCGGCGACATCGTTCCTCTGGTTTCCATGTCTGAGAACCGTATGTCCGCTTTCCCCGACGTGCAGTGCACCGGCGAGCTGGGCATCGACTCCTACGTCGGTACCTGGAGAGCTCTCTACTGCCGCACCGGCACCCCTGAGGCTGCTGTCGCTTCCTTCACCGCCGCTGTTGAGGAAGCCTGGAACCATCCCGACTATCAGGAATTCCTGAAGAACGCCTCCTATCTGGACCGCGACGGTTTCGCCACCGCCGAAGAGCTCCAGGCCCTGGAGGACGAGGAGTATGTCACCTTCGAGGACTACCTGAAGACCAACGGCCTGATCTGATCCTCCGAAATGTAATGTTGTTTGAAAAGATAGAGAAGAGAACTGCTTGCAGCCCTCTTCTCTATCTTAAAAGAGGAAGGGAGTTGAAGACACTTTGGCACTTGAACTGATTGTCAACCTGCTGCTTCTGGTTTTCTCGGTGGTGTGCTTCATCTATGTAGGCGCTACCATGCCCAAGTCCGCTGTCAACGAACTGGGCGCCGAGCAGTGGCCCCAGGGTATCATTATCATTCTGGTTCTGGCCCTGCTGTGGAACATCTACAAGCTGATCCGGGACCACAAGGCCGAGCTGGGTGCCAGCTTCGGACAGCTGGGCAAAGACACCGTAGGCTTCTTCAAGAGCAAGCTGTTCATCGGCATGCTGCTGGTCCTTATCATGTCTCTCATGTATGAGCCCATCGGCTTTATGGTCACCTGCCTGCTGTTCCTGATCTCCTACGGTATTCTGTTGGGAGAGCGCCGTCCCCTGCGCCTGATCATTTCTTCTGTGGTCATCACTGTGATCCTGTACATCGGCTTCTCCGTCTTCCTGGGAGTTCTGCTCCCCAGAGGCAATGTTAGCTTCCTGCGCAACTTTGCCCTGTTTGTGGAAAGCCTCATCCCCAGGTTTTAAGTAAGGAGGAGTGTGAAATATGTTTGATCTTCTGCAGATGGGTGTCGAAGTAGTCTTCCATCCCTCGATGTTCCTGCTTATTATCCTGGCGGTTTTCCTGGGCACCATCTTCGGCGCCCTCCCCGGTGTCAGCGGCACCATGGCTGTGACCCTGGGCATCCCCTTCACCTACACCATGGACGGTGTGGACGCTATCGCCTTCCTGGTTGCTATCTACTGCGCCGCTATCACCGGCGGTGGTATGACCGCCATCCTCTTTAAGATCCCCGGCGTGCCCTCTTCCGCCCCCACTACATACGACGGCTATCCCATGGCCCAACGGGGCGAGGCCGGCAAGGCCTTGGGCACTCAGCTCATCTGTTCCGCCATCGGCGGTATGTTCGCGGCCCTCTGCATGCTGCTGCTGAGCCCCCAGCTGACCCAGGCGGCCCTGAGCTTCGGCCCTGCCGAACTCTTCGCCATCTCCTTTATGGGCCTTTCCATTCTCACCAGCCTTGACACCGACAACATCTGCCGCACTATCATCTCCGGTATGCTGGGTCTCCTGCTGGCCTGCATCGGTCTGGACCCCCTGCTGGGCGTGCCCCGTCTCACCTTCGGCACCCGGTTCCTCACCTCCGGCATTGAGATGATCCCTGTGATGATCGGCTTCTTCGCCGTCACCGAGGTTCTGAAACAGACCTACAAGCCCTCCAAGCTCCAGGCTGTGAACAGCGACGGTACCACCAGCACCAAGATCAGCGCCAAAATGCCCTCTGTCAAAGAGCTTTTCTCGGTAAAATGGGTCATCCTCCGCTGCGCCATTGTGGGTACCCTGGTGGGCATCCTTCCCGGCGCCGGCGCCACCATCGCATCCTTCCTCTGCTACTCCATGGAGCAGAAGCTCTCCAAGCATCCTGAGAAGTTCGGTACCGGCTGCCTGGACGGCATCGCCGCCCCTGAGACCGGCAACAACGCCGCCACCGGCGGTTCCATGGTGCCCCTGCTTTCTCTGGGTATCCCCGGCGGTAACGCCGCCGCCATCATGATGTCCGCCCTGGTGTTGAAGGGCGTTACCATGGGTCCGCTGCTGCTGGTGAACCAGCCCCAGTTTTTGGCGGCCACGTTCTCGTCCATGATGGTAGCCAACATTATCATGGTGTTCGCGGCGATTGTGATCGCAAAAATATTCGTGCAGATTTTAAAGGTGCCCTACAGCATCCTTGGACCGACCATCATCATGATGGCAACCATCGGCGCCTACGCAACCAAGAATACGGCGGTGGACGTAATCCTGATGGCCATCTCCGGACTGATCGGATTTGTATTTGTAACTTGTAAATTCAACAGCTCCGCCATGGTGCTGGGGCTGGTGCTGGGCGTGATCTGCGAATCCAACCTGCGCCGCGCCTACACCATCGCCGCGGGCAACAGCCTGTGGGAGGAGA
>JAHZBJ010000050.1 GCA_019423445.1 Oscillospiraceae bacterium | reverse complement strand
CTCAGTAAGCTTTTTGGAATCGTTAAGGTGGGGGATCTCCGCCCCGGGACACAACACGGCACATGCGGCAAACACCGGTCCGGCCAGAGGGCCCCGGCCCGCCTCATCCACACCGCAGAGGTTCACTCCAAATCCCCTGTCAAACTCCAGCAACTCCTGCCATTTGTCATTCATGATTTTCATCGTCCTCAGAGTCCCCTGCCTTTTCCAAGGTGATCCGCCCCCACAGGCCGCCCCGGAATTCGTCCACTGCCATAACGGCCGCCCGTTCCGTATTCACCCGTCCGCCGGGAAGCAGCATCCCCCGCCGGCGGCCAATGAGCTCCAAAAGGTCGTAAGGCTCCGTTTCCCGAACCGTCTCCGGATCAATGCCGTAGCGGGCGCCGATCTTCTCCCCTTCCTCCGGGGCCAGCACCTCCAGCAGCCGCACCGCCAAATGCTCCTTGTCCAGGATATCGTCTTTCACCGAACCCACAAAGGCCAGGCGCTCCCCCACCTCCGGGTCCTGGAACTTGGGCCAAAGGACCCCTGGCATATCCAGAAGATCCACCCCGCCGGAGAGAGAAACCCATTGTTTTCCCTTAGTGACCCCGGGACGGTCCTCCACCTTGGCGCGCTTTCCCCCTGCCAGCCGGTTAATCAAAGAAGATTTCCCCACATTGGGAATCCCTACAATCATCACCCGTATGGGACGGCCGGCTTCGCCCCGGGCCTCCCACTGAGCGATTCGCTGGGCCAGAGCCCGGCGCACCAAAGGCAGAAACTGATCCAGGCCACGGCCGCTGCGGCAGTCCGCAGCCATGGAGGGAAGGCCCTGCTCCTTATAATATTCACACCACCGCCGGGTTTGAACCTCGTCGGCGGAATCGCTTTTATTGAGAATCAGAATGCGCGGCTTCCCCGACGCGATCTTCTCAATCTCTGGGTTGCGGCTGCTTCTGGGGATCCGTGCGTCGGCCAGCTCCACCACCAAATCCACCAGCTTCAGGTTTTCTGTCATCAGCCGCCTGGTTTTTGCCATATGTCCCGGGAACCACTGCACCGATACGATCTCTGCCATTTTCTTCTCCATTCCCGCCCAAAGGCGCGCTTTTACGAAACAGGGCCGAAACTCCCTAAGGGATAAAAGCGGAACACCGCTTTTCCCTCAATATCTTCCTCTGGCACAAGGCCCAAAACCGAACTCCGGCTGTCCTGGGAATGATTGCGGTTATCCCCCAGGACGAAATAGTAACCCCTGGGCACCGTCACCGGAAAAGGAATATCACCTGCCAGGTAGGTGGGTCCGGCAGTATAAGGCTCCTCCAGGCGATGACCGTTCAGGTACACCGCCCCCGCCTCAAAGTCAATCTGAACCGTATCCCCGCCAACAGCAATGATCCGTTTGATGAGATGTTTTCCTTCTTCCTCCCTGGACCGGATAGCTACGATATCTCCCCGTTGGGGGTCATCGTACCCGGCCATCTGGACAAAGATGCAGTCCCCGTCGTGGAGGGTAGGCTCCATGGAGCTCCCCCGAACCAGGGATGCCCGGAAAAAGACCATCGTAAAAGCCGCCACCGCAACTGCGGCCAAAAGAACCCGAAACAGATCCCAGAGAGAATTCTTCAAGGAGTAGGACTGCTTGTCCGTCAGGATATCGGAGGCAGGGTCCATCAGGGCCTCGATATCGGTTTCTTCCTGTCTGTCCCCCATTCCCCGCGCTCTCCCCTTTCTGATGGAAAATCCCCGGAATAAGGCAAAAGAGGACAGCGGACTGTCCTCTTTGCAATACGGTGTATTGGTTAGCGAATGGCTTCTTTAACCTTGGCGGCCTTGCCGACTCTCTTGCGCAGATAGTAGAGCTTGCTTCTGCGGACACGGCCCTTCCGAATCAGCTCCACACTGTCCACATTGGGAGAGTGAACGGGGAAAACTCTCTCCACGCCCACGCCGTGGGACACCCGGCGAACGGTAAAGGTCTCGCTGATGCCGCCATGCTTCTTGGCAATGACAGTCCCCTCAAAAGCCTGGAGACGGGATTTCTCGCCTTCCTTGATTCGAACCTGCACCCGGACGACATCGCCCACCTCAACCTTGGGGGCGTCGCTCTTGAGGCAGCTGTCAGAAATGAGTTTCAAAGCGTCCATCTTTATAAAATCCTCCTTGTAAGATATCCGGCACATTCATACCCAATTTCTGGCAGCGGACTGTCCGGTTTGATTGTCCGATCCCTCACCGGGACCAACATCAAAACCCGCAGGGAGAGGCCCTGGCGGTTCTCATGCCTTAATACTATACCACAAGGTATTACCAAATGCAAGAAAAATTTACGCGAAAGGAGAAAAATCCTTTTTCAGGATGGCCGTCCGCAGGACCCGGACAAAATCCGCCTCGCCGCCCCGGTCCTCCCAGAAGGCCCCCAGAAGAAGGCTGGGATTCAGGTTCAGCACCGGTCCCGCCGGCAGGCGCAGCTCCAAAACGAGGCTCTCCCCTCCTGCCTCCGCTCCCAGTTGAGTCACCATAGGGCGGAGGTCCAGCTCCTGTTCCCGGTGTTTGGTCTTTTTGGTCACCAGAATAGAGGGCCGCGCCATGAACTTTTCCCAGTCCTTCAACAGCGCGCTGCTTCCATTTTTGTCAAAGAGCTCCGCCCGGTAATCCGCCCAGGCAATGGCCTCAGGCTTTTCCACTGCGGGGGCAGCTTCCAGCACCTGGATATCCGGCGGAAGGGCTCCGCCCAGCTGCCGCCGGACCTCCTCCAGGGGGAAATCATCCTCCATCAGTTTAAAATCAAAGGACTCCCGGAGCCCCTCATATCCCAACGGAATGGGCAGGGCAAAGGTCATATAAATATGAGGATTGAAACCCTCAGTAAACCAAACCGGAATATCGGTGCGGGCAAAGGCCCGGGTCATGGTTCGGGTCAAATCCAGATGGGAAATGTATTTGGCCCGGTCCCGTTTGGAGAAGAACACTCTAATGAGCTTCAAAACAGGCACCTCCCAGCAGCTTATTGGCGCCGCAGCCGGAGCACCGGCCCCGGCAGTTTTCGGTGACGGCACTCTCCCAGGCTTTTTTGTCCTCCCGGATCAAAAACTCCTTGGTAACGCCGAAATCCAGATGGTCCCAGGGCAGCACCTCATCGTACGGCCGGCGGCGGGAAGCGTAGAAATCTCCATCCAGCCCCGCCTCATCCATGGCCTGATGCCAGCGCTCCAGGGAGAAATGCTCGTCCCAGCCCTCCAGATTCCCGCCGGCCCTCCAGACCGCTTCCACCACCTGGGCCAGCCTCCGGTCTCCCCGGGCCAGAATGGCTTCCAGGCGGCTGGTGGCGGCGTCGTGGTAGTTGATCTTGATCTTTTTGCTGGACACAGTTTCCAAAAGGTGCTTCTGCTTCGCCTGGAAACTCTCCAGGGTATCCTGAGGTTCAAACTGGAAAGGGGTGTGAGGCTTGGGCACAAAGCAGGCTACACTGATGGTCACCTGGACGCCCTTTCCCTTGGGGCGCTGGGGCAGGCTGTAATAGAGATCCACCACCTTCTGAGCCAGTGCAATCATGGCGTCCATATCCTCCATGGTCTCGGTGGGCAGACCCATCATGAAGTAGAGCTTCATGGATGAAGTGCCTCCCTCAAAGGCCATGCGGCAGGTGTTCATCACCTCGTCCTCGGTGACATTTTTGTTGATCGCGTCCCGAAGCCGCTGGCTCCCCGCCTCAGGGGCAAAGGTAAGGCCGCTGCGGCGGACCTTCCCTACCATCTCCAACAGCCGGGGGGAGAAGTTGTCCACCCGCAGGGAGGGCAGGGCGATATTGATGCGTTTCTTTTCGGTCCAGGGGAGCATGGTCTCCATCAGCTCTTCCAGGCGGCTGTGGTCACTGGTGCTCAGAGAAGTGAGGGACACTTCCTCGTATCCGGTAGCACTGCAAAGAGCCTTCGCCTGCTTGTCCAGAATCTCCGGATCCTTCTCCCGGAAGGGGCGGTAGATATACCCCGCCTGACAAAACCGGCATCCCCGGATGCAGCCCCGAAGCACCTCCACCATGGCCCGGTCGTGGACGATTTCGGTAAACGGCACCACAAAATTTTCCGGGAAATACATCCGGCTCACATCCTTTACGATGCGCTTGGTGACCTTGGCGGGAGCTCCCTCCCGGGGGACCACCTCCCGGATGGTACCGTCCTCATGGTAGGCAACATCATACAGGGACGGCACGTAGATTCCAGGGATCTGGGCTGCCCGGCGGAGCAGCTCTTCTTTGGAGAGCCCCTGGGCCTTGGCCTCCCGGCAGAGGGCGAGCATCTCCAGCATCTGTTCTTCTCCTTCTCCCAACTGGAACAGGTCGAAGAACTCAGCTACCGGCTCGGGATTGCAGGCGCAGGGCCCGCCTCCGATCACCAGGGGCCAGGTATCCTTTCTGTCCCGGGCCCGAACCGGAAGCCCTGCCAGGTCCAGCATATTCAAGACGGTGGTGTAGCACATCTCGTATTGCAGAGTGAATCCGATCACGTCAAATTCCCGGATGGGATCAAAGCTTTCAAGGCCGTAAAGTGGTATCCCTTCACAGCGCATGATGGCTTCAAAATCAGTGTCCGGGGCAAAGACTCGCTCGCACCACATTCCCTCCTGGCTGTTGATGAGGGAATACAGGATTTTCATCCCCAGGTGGGACATCCCCACCTCATAGAGATCCGGGAAACAGAAAGCAAATCGAAGGTCTACCTGGCTCTTGTCCTTGATGACGCTTCCCATTTCGCCGCCGCAGTATCGGGCGGGCTTCTGCACCTTCAGCAGATGGCGGTCAATGTTGGCTGGTATCATAGCTCCTCCTAAACGGGCGCAAACGCCCTTGCTGGCTGTAACGCTCCCTATGATACACCATTTGCCGCTTCTATTCAACCTTGGAGGGCAGCAGTCCCCAAATAAAAATTCCAAACAGACAAAAAACCGGAAGGCGTACCCCATCCCTTAAGAGAAGAAACAGGCATATTGCCGCTCCCATCACAGATGATGCCGCCATCATCCCCCGGTGAACCCTGCACCCTTTCTCCCATCCCAGAAGCAGCACCAAAAAGTCCTCCAGCGCCTGGGCTCCGTCCAGCCCGCGGACCGGCAACAGGTTCGCTATTCCCAGGGCTGCATTGAAGGCGGAAAAACGCAGCGCGCCCATACCGCTTCCAAATGCCGCCGCCAGCACTGCGGCGGCCAGATTCCCGCCACACCCAGCCAGATTCAACAGGAGATCCTGTCCCCGGGTGAGACGGCAGTCTTCCCGCAGTACAAGCCCAAGGCCCAAAGGGGTTAAACGGATCTCCCCCAAGGGCATCCCGACCCAAACCATATAAAGGAGATGCCCCCCTTCATGGACAGCCACAGCACCCAGGAAAATTAAAAAAAAGCCGGAGCGGTCCCCCCACAGCAGCAGCGCCGCGCCGAAAAAGAACCAAAAGCTGCAGTAGATCCGCACGCCCTTTACCCAGAAATTCATGGAGCAAAAAGATATAGGGGATCGATATAGTCGCCATTTACCCGGGCCTCAAAATGGAGATGGGGTCCTGTGACAACTCCCGTACTCCCCACCTCTGCGATTCTTGCTCCCACCCGAAGGCGCTGCCCCTCCTGAGCCAGAATGAGGCTGCAATGGCAATAGGTAGTGGTAAGACCACCGCCGTGGTCCATAGTGATATAGTTACCATAGATCTCCGATTCCCCCACCTGGGACACGGTACCCGGATAGGCGGCATAGATATCAGCTCCCTCCGGGGCAGCAATATCCACACCGGTATGGAAATCGCCGTTTCCGGTAACGGGATGTTCCCGCAAACCAAAGGGCGAAGTCATGGTGCCGTAGGTGGGATAGCGGGCTGGAGCGGACACCAATACCACCCCTTCATACAGGTTTTGAGGGATGTATGGGTTCTCCCCGCCCATCCCCCCGGTTTGCTGATTCTCCAAGTCTGTCTCTTCGGCCTCTCCCTTTGGAACCTCCACCACCTGTCCCATCACCGATTTTTCCAGTTCACCCAGAATCATCTCCCACTCCAAGGGGTCTCCGAAGTTTCCCACCTCAACTGCTTCCTCTTCTCCGGCTCTTCCCATCACCGAAAGGTAGTACCTTCCCAACAACTGGTATTTCTCCTGGTCCAAGTATTGAAGTGTAAATGCAGCAGCCAACAGCACCGCACAGATACAGATCTGCAGGGCGGTAAAAGCAGTAATTGTCTCCAACAGGGTCAAGGGGCGTTCCTCATCCATCCTGTTCCGGTGTCCGCTTCGGTTTCTGCCGCGATGTACCGTCATACTTCGGTAATTCCGCCCATTTTCCATCCCTTCCACCCCTTTCTGGAACCATATATATTCCAAAGAGGGACAAGAAATGCCCCTTCCCCAGATCCTCCGGGATCTGGGGAAGGGGCGCTGCTTAGGCTGGATTGGGGCTTGGGGGCTCCTCCTGGCTGCTGGAAGTGCTGTTGGAAGGCGGAGGCGGTGCATCTGTTACTGTAACAGCGCAGGTAGCTTTCTTTCCTCCATCCGTTGTGGTGACAGTGATATTGGCAGTACCGGCTTTCAGGAAGGTAACTTTGCCGCTGGCATCCACCTTGGCCACTTCTATATTGTCGCTGCTCCAGCTGACGCTCTGGTTGGTGGCGTTGGGTGGAGTGATGGACCAAGTAAGGGTATGGCTCTCCCCCACCGCCCCGGAAAGTTCCTCTGGGTTCAGAGACACCGACTCCACAGCGACTGAAGCCGGGGCCTTGGGTTCTACTGTTACGGTGCAGGACGCAGTGTATCCGCCGTCTGCCGTAGTGACAGTGATGATGGTGCTGCCCGGGGCCACCGCGGTAACAGTGCCATCGGCGCTCACCTTGGCAACCCCGATGTCATTGCTGCTCCAGCTGACGCTCTGGTTGGTGGCGTCTCCAGGAGTTATGGTGGCGGTAAGGCGTTGGCTGTCCCCTTCCGTGAGGGTCAGCTCCTTCCGGTCCAGGTTCACCCCGTTCACCGAAACGGTGCCGTTCTTAACGGTGACTTTGCAGGTGGCTTTTTTGCCGCCGTCCGCCGTGGTAATAGTGATAGTAGCACTGCCCGGGGCCACCGCGGTAACAGTGCCGTCCGTGCTCACTTTTGCCACACCGATGTTGTCACTGCTCCAGCTGACGCTCTGATTTGTTGCGTTGCTGGGGGAAATGGAAACGGTGAGCCGGCTGGTTCCACCCGGTTCCAAAGTCAGGCTGGAGGGCTCCAGAGACACTCCAGTCACAGGGACATTTCCAGTCTGCACTGTGACTTTACAGGTTGCCTTTTTGCCGCCGTCCGCTGTAGTGACGGTGATGGTAGCAGTACCGGCACTCTTTGCGGTAACCTTTCCTTTGGCGTCCACTGTGGCTACACCAGTATTGTCGCTGCTCCAGCTGATACTCTGGTTGGCGGCATCCGCTGGGGTAATGGTGGCTTTCAGCGTCTCGCTGTTTCCCACCGTCAGGGTCAGGGTAGTTTTATCCAGGGTGACCCCGGTGACAGCGCCTCCGGTCACTGTAACCTTGCAGGTGGCGGTCTTCCCGCCGTCTGCCGTGGTGACAGTAATAGTGGCGGTACCCGCTCCTTTGGCGGTAACTTTGCCGTCGGCATCCACCACAGCCACCTTTTCATCACTGGATTTCCAGGTAACACTCTGGTTGGTGGCATTCTCCGGAGAAACGGTAGCCGTCAAGGTGGCGCTCTCCCCGGCTTTCAGGGTAAGATCCGTCTTGTCCAGCTTTACCCCGGTGACAGCTACCTGTTCCACCGAGCCCACCGACTCAGTGCCGGTAGGATACCCCGTGGAGCGGATAGAGGAGAGATAGTTGGAGATGGCCTTGGCCAGATTGGTGGCGATGCTCTGCTGGGTGGTGGAATCCAGAAGCTGGCGGTATTCGCTGTTGTTGCTCATGAAACCGCATTCCGCCAAAGTGGAGGCATAGCGGCTTGTCCGGGTGACGTAGTAAAGGCCGTATTTGCTCCCACGATTGGAGTTGCCCATAGCAGAATAAAGGGCGCTATTGACATAATCGCTGAGGGAAGAGGAGAACTCATAGAAGTAATAGGACTCGCTTCCCTTGGCAGAAGTGCTGGCAGCGGAATTGCAGTGGATGCTTACAAACACCTGAGCATTATAGTTCTCCGCCTGGGAAACACGGCTCTGAAGCTCCACCTTCTGGGAACCAGTGGTGTCAATCAGCAGGACATTGGAACCATAGGTGTTCACCAGGACGTTGTAAAGACGCTTGGCAATCTGCTGGTTGATGACCTTTTCAGGATAATCAACCAGGTTGCCTGCGGCGCCGCCGTCAGGCCCGCTGTGTCCGGGATCGATGACAATTCGGGCATTGGACATGGTGGGGACATTGTTAAAGCGCAGGGTCAAGGTATTGCCGCTGTAGGAGGCCTTGTATCCAACCATCCCATCCCGTTTCCGGAATTTCAGGGTCAAGGTGGTATCATTCCAGGTAGCAGAGGAGAAGAGAGGGTTCTTGGTAAGGTTGGAAAGATTCCCTGGCACCTCCTTGGTATAAGCAAAATCGAAGGTCATCCCAGTGGAGGAATAGGAGGCGTCATAGCTCACCGGCTGGGTCATGGTAAGGACGACATCGGTATATGTAGAGGTACTGGTGATGCTCATCCCTTTGATGACATTGTCCCCGGCCTCCTGAGAGGTGGACTTGATGTCCTTGGAATAGACCCGGAGTCCGGATTCCAGCAGATAATAGCGATAGGTATTGCTGCCATCCCGGTAGACGATCTCATCTCCCAGGGTGTAGTCCAGCGCCCCGGCGGGCAGCGGGAAGCAATAGGGACTGGAAATATCATTCACCGTATTGTTGGGGAAGGTTTCCGCCTGGCTGGCTGAAACAACAATGGGGTTCCCGGAACCGATGACCGCCTTCTTATTCACGGTAACACTGGCACCGGTAGCGGTATCCTTAAATCCCTGGTAAGAACCGGTAATTGTGATGTTCCCCAGCTTCTGGATGGAAGAGGTAGCATCCGGGGCGGTAAACTCCCCGGAGAACTTCACATAGGAGGAAGTCTTGTCGGTGTCGTCATCCTCAGCCTTGGTCTCAGAGAGAGTGACGGTCTGTCCGCCCAGGCTGGCGGTAACGGTGGCCCCGGCGTAGGCGTTCACCGAAACGGTAATCTTCATTCCGCCGTCCACAGTAACACTGCCGGTGGGGGTAACGGTATCAGTATCCAGAACCTTCACCTGGCGGGTAATGCTATAGGTGACCGTCTTGCCCTTGTGGGAAAAGACAAAAGTGTTAAGTCCGGCCTTCAGGTCCTGAGAAACGGAGAAGTAGCCGTTCTCGTCGGTGGTGATCTCCTGGTCGTTGAGGGTAACAGGGTTGGTTGGATCCGAAGCTCCCTGGAACACCACAGTGGCCTCGTTGGTGGTATAGGTTGTCTGCGCCGGGGCGGTGAGCTTCAGCTCGGTAAGGATGAACTGGGCGCTGGTTTGGTCTTTGAGGTATTTGATGATATTGTCAGTAGCGCCGCCAGGGTTGGCCAGAAGGGCGGAAAGAGAATTAAAGGCGCTCCCTGCAAAGCCCTCCACATTCCGGACGTTGTTCAGCTGACGGACCATTTCCGTGTTGGAGCTCCAACCGCCGCTGCTACCCATCCGGTCAGCGGCGTGGATGGTATACATGGGGATACCTGTCGCCTTGGCAAGACTGCCCCACCAGGCAGTGACCACATCAAACGGCTCAGTACCGCTGGCGGTGGATCCGTATGCCTTCACCGCCACGAAATCGAACATCCCCTCTTCCAGGAAAGCCTTCACATCAGCATTGCCGGAATAGAGAGTGGTAAATTCGGCAGAAGTATTGGAACCAGCCTGATTCTGGGACTGGTTGGCCCAAACGGCATCGGTAAGGATTCCCAGCTGCATCCCGGGAGCCTTGTCCCGAACGATATCCGCAGCTGTCTCCAGCGCCGTCCGGGAAACCAGCTTCATATAATTCTCATAGCCGACGCCGCCTCCCTGGGCAAGGTAGGTCCCGTAGGAAGCGCTGCTCTCCTGGTTGTAATACTCATCCAGGAACAGGCCGTCGGGGTGATAGGTGGTGACAAAGTCTCCCAGTTCCTGGCGGATGAAGTTCACGGTGGCGGCATCCATCCCTGCGGCCCGGCCCAGGGATTCATCGTCCCCTACATAGAGGGTGTTGTAAATGCAGTAGACGTACATCCCCTGGGCCCTGGCCTGGGAAATGGCATACTCCAAGGGATCAAAAAATGTGGTAAGGACAGGGAGATTCTTGCTGTTGTAGATTACCCCATTCTCCCCCGCCGTCTGGATAATCACAGTATTTAGATTCATGCTGAGGGCATTGGACAGGGCGGTATCAATCTCTTTTTTCACCGTCTCCTCGGAATTGTCCGAAGTAGCCAGGAAATCCTTGCCCGGGATCAGCCAGACCCCCTTCATCTCGTCGGGCTTATTATAGATTACCGGCTCGGTAATGGCCGGAATCTCCTCCCCAGTATCGTCCGGTTCCTCCTGCTGAGGTTCCGAAGACTGAGAAGACTGCTCCTCGGAGGTACTGGATTCGGCAAAAAGAGGCGGCATCTGTCCGTCTCCCATCATGATGGCCACGATGCCGGTGATGACGATGATACCAGTAAACAGTACCCCCATCAAAGCCACCAGTCTGCCGTTATTGTTGAATAAGTTTCGCACTCCGCGTACCTCCGATACTTTTAAGATCCTCTGTTTTTACAGGATGTCCGTCAGGTTTGCGATCTCCTCTTTCACCGCCCCGGCTACTCCGGAAGCAGGGTTAAAAAGGGAATCATAACGGTACAGAGCAAAGCCTCCGTAACTGGAAACCGTGCGGGCATAAGCCACCTGCCGGGCCATAATGTCGGTATTCGCCGACCACTCGCTGCCGTACTGTCCGTCGCCAATCTTGTAAGCCGCAAGACCCACATAAAGCTTCACGCCGCTTTGAGAGATCATATTGCTGAATTCCTGAACTGTGCTCTTGTAGGGCTTTACGGTGTTATTGAACCCAAAATACACCTGGGGGCAGATGTAGTCCACATACCCCGGATTGGTGAGCCACTCTTCCACATCACAGTAGAGGGCGCTGTAATTGTTTTCGTTATTTCCCGCCGGGCTGATGCCGAAAACCTTATCCGATCCCACCGCCTTGTAGACCTGACGAACCAGGATATTTACCTGCTCCCTGCGCCAGTTTCCCAGGCTCATGGAAGTGCCGGAATTCTGATAGGTCTCGGCATCAAAAGAACTGCTGGCATTGGGAGGATAAAAGTAGTCGTCAAAGTGGATGCCGTCCACGTCGTAGTTTTCTACGATCTCCCGGACGCCGTTGACAATAAGCTCCCGGGCCGCCTCACTGCCAGGGTTGTAGTAGATGCCGCCGTCATAGCGCAGGGCGTCTCCAGTCTCCAGCATTTCCTGAGCAGGATTGTCACTGGAAAGGGTTTTGGCAGAAGTACACACGCGGTACGGGTTGAGCCACGCCTCGATCCGCAGCCCCCGGCTATGTGCCTCCCGCACCATAATCTCCAAGGCATCGTAAGGCTGGCTGCCAATTTTGCCTTCAGTCCCGGTAAACAGGTAACTGGAAGGAAAGTAATCGGAATAGTAAATGGCGTCCCCAAAAGGCCGCACCTGGGCGTAAACAGTGTTGAGTCCCATATCGCTGATCTTGTCGAAAGCTGCCCGGATACTGCTGGTAAAGGCGCTTTCGCTCTTGTTTTTGAGCATGGGACCAAGATCCAGATAGGAAAGCCAGATGGCCCGGACCTCGCCGTCATTGGAAGTTGCGGGAGGAGCCACCGGCTCTTCCTCCTCCGGCTCATCTCCCTCAGGCTGGGAAGAAGAAGGAACGGAAGACGCTGAGGAAGCGGTCGAAGAGGAAGCCTGAGAAGAGGAAGAGGGCTGTTGAGAAGAGGCAGTGGAAGAAGAGGATGGAGCCTGACTAGAGGAAGTCTCCTGGGAAGGTTCAGAGGAACTAGAAAGAGGCACCGACGAAGGTCCGTCCTCCTCCACTGCCGGAGGATTTTCGCCATCCACCGGCGCTTTCTCTTCTCCACTGCTGGAGAAATCAATAACTCCGCCTCCGCTAACTACCTGCTCTGGGGTCTCAGCAGGTCCTTCCGAAGCGGCACAGGCGCCAAGGGACAGGATCATTGAACATACTAAAATCATTCCAAGGATTCTTTTCACTGAAAACTCCATTCTGCCGCCATCTTCCGGCTCTTTCGTCAAAATCTGAGATATTTCTAATTGTATCTTTTTCAAATATACAGGTCAATACATTGGAGCGGAATCCCAATATTTTACGCTACCGTTTTCTTTCTAACAAAGATTTTCTTCCTGTTATCCTCATTTTTTGCCATTTTCCCCCTTCCAATGGTCCAAAAACACCCTTCCGGGGTACCAAAAATTTTTCTCTTGTGCTACACTATACAAGGATACCGAAAGCTTGGAGCGCCTGCATCCAGCACGGTGATTATCCCATCTTTTGAAAGGAGGGGCTTCCTTGTTTTTTATCATCGGCACCAGCGGCAAAACCGTTTCCCTGGGGACCGTGAGCGGTTCCTGCCCCCGATGCGGTTTGCTGGGTTCTCTCAGCCTTTGTAAAACTTATGAATACTTCCATCTCTTCTTCATCCCCATCTTCCGGTTCCATGTGCAGTATATCGCCACCTGTCCCGGATGCGCCAGCGTCTATTTGGTAGAACAGGCGGCAGGAAAAGCCATCGAACGCGGGGAACGCCGCAGCCTTTCTCCCGCTGAGTTGACTCTCCTTCGCGGCAACAACTCTGCCGTCTGTCCCCGCTGCGGCGCTCAAAATCCGGCAGGAAGCGCCTTCTGCAACCATTGCGGTGCCGCCCTTCGCTGAAAGCATCTGAAAAGCTCCCGTTTTACTCTATTCTCCTACCCTTGAAAAAAGCCTTCCTTCACGCCATTTTTCGGCCGTGGGAAGGCTTTTTCTTCTTAGATATTATTCTTCATCCTCTGTTTCAGGAGCCTTTTCGGTCAACAGATCCGCGACAACGGTTTGGCTAGTAACATAGATACATTTATTCTGGGTGGGTTCTATGCCGATGTTTTTCTCCGTGGGCACTTCTCCCCGGGCCAACACCTGAGCCAGGCTGGCTACAGTTTTTCCCAGGTCGTTCCCGTTGGCCCCTGCGGCAAACATAGCTCTTCCTTCCTCCACCATCTCCCTGGCCGCTTCATCGGCTGTAGTGAGGAAGATCCGGGTCTTCTGGAGCTGCTCAGTAAACTCGTCCGGGTCCGTAAGATAGTTGGAAATCTGCCGGGCATAGCTGCTGTTGTCGCAAATAATCATTTCTCCGCCGGCATACAGAATGTTGTCTACCTCTTTCTGGAGATCAAAGCTGTATGCCTGAGTAATAGCGTTCAGCCCCATTTCCGCTTCGATACCGGCAGCGCTTAAATAGGAATCCAGGGCGATCTCATTTCCGTTCTCGCCGTAATCGTCCTTTGTGAATACCCCGTAAACCAAACGGTCGTCAGGCTTCAGATCCAGGTTGGACTGGTCGTTTTCCCATCCCATAATAATGGCATCGGCCAGCTGACGCATAACATTGCTGGAGGAATAGCCCACATAATAGAGATTGTCCATTCTAGCCAGATCTTCCGCCGCCGGCTGATCACCGGTAAAGATCAAAGTAACACCCTTTTCCTGGGACATGTCAATATAGTCCCCGGCCATGTCCGAATCGAACAGCTGGACCACGATCATCTTATAACCCTTGTCCACCATCTTTTTGAACATGGCCACCTGATCGTCTCTGCTCTCAGGGGTCTCCACACAGTGGACCTCAAAGGCGTCCCCCAGACTGCTTTTGAGGGTGTTTCGGAAGTAGACGTCGTCCATACTGCTCATATTGGCCTGGAGAACCCCCAGCGGCATTACTACTGGTTCTTCTGCACCTGTGCTGTCCTCCACAGTAAGTACCATGGCTTGGCGCACTGGTGCCGTCAGGCCTGGGTCCACTGTCTGGGCGGCGGCAAAATGCCCTATCATGGTGAACAGCAACATCGCTGCCAAAGCGTATATCACAAAATGCTTCATGAATCGGAAATATCCTTTCTTGGGGCTAAATACTTCCCCGCCATTAAAAACGTAAAATCGAATAAACATCCGAGTTTCTCAGACCCGGTTCTTGGCTGATTTTATCACACCGTACCGAAAAATTCAAGATTCCAAATGTAAACATTAGTACATCATGTAGAAATTA
>JAHZBJ010000049.1 GCA_019423445.1 Oscillospiraceae bacterium | reverse complement strand
CACGCCCTCCACCCACCGGACAAGATCGGTAAGGGTCATTTTGCAGGCTTCATCCAGGCCGATCCCCCGGATCTTTGGCCACCGCGCCGCCTGGGACAGCCGTGTGCCTCCGCAGTCCGGACACACATCCTCCCGGAGGAATTTCTCTACCCGCTTCATGCCCTTTTCGTCCTTGACCTTGGAAAGGGCGTTCTCCACGGTGTAGATAGCGCTGTAGTAGGTAAAATCCAGCTCCGCTGCGTCGTTGGAATTCTTCGCTTTGTAAAAGATATGCTTCTTCACTGCCGGGCCATTGTAGACGATCTCCTTTTCCTCCGGGGTCAGCTCCCGGAAGGGAACGTTGGTCCGAACCCCCATCTCCCGGCAGACATCGGTCATCAGAGACCACATCAGAGTGTTCCAGGGGGCCACCGCCCCCTGGTCGATGGTGAGGGATTCATCCGGCACCAGAGTGGCCCGGTCCACGGTACGGACGATCCCTGTCCCGCCGCAGGTGCGGCAGGCGCCCTGGCTGTTAAAGGCCAGCTCCTCCGCTGCAGGAGGGAAAAAGGACTCGCCGCACACTGGACAGGTAAGGGGCTGTCCCGCCGCCACCGCCAAAGTCGGAGACAGGTAATGCCCATTGGGGCAGCAGTGGCTGGCCAGCCGGGAAAACATCAGCCGCAGGCTGTTGAGAAGTTCCGTCCCTGTACCAAAAGTGCTGCGGATCCCGGGAACCCCGGGGCGCTGATGCAGTGCCAGGGCCGCCGGAACGTACAGCACCTGATCCACCTCCGCCTTTGCGGCCTGGGTCATCCGCCTGCGGGTATAGGTGGACAGGGCCTCCAGGTACCGGCGGGAACCCTCGGCGTACAGAACCCCCAGAGCCAAGGAGGACTTGCCCGAACCGGAAACCCCTGCGATTCCCACAATCTGGTTCAAGGGGATATCCACATCGATATTCTTGAGATTATGTACCTTCGCCCCTCGAACTTGTATCTCCCTTGGGGCGGATATTTCTTTTTCCATACAAGCACCATCCTTCCGGCGGGCTGGACTTGGCAGAAGGGGCTTCCCCCCTGAAAACTGTCCATCATCCGTACCGGTTTTATTATAGCACAGGAGGTTCCTTTTTGATCTCCCTTTTTCTCCCCCGGCAGCCGGCATTCAGGGAGAAATAGCACCTCCAGAGCACCAAAATACCCACAGCAAATTCCTTTACAGTTTCCTCAAACACCGGGAGTTCTTCTCCCTTTCCCTCCTCCTCCCTTGAAAGCATGTAGAAAAACGCCTATAATAAATGTGATATCATCTATTTTCGGAGGTGCCCTATGGAATACATCACTGTACGTGAGGCAGCTCAGAAATGGAAAATCTCTGAACGCCTGGCCCAACAATACTGTACATACGGATGCATCGAAGGAGCAAAGAAATTGGGAAGATCCTGGGCCATCCCTGCTGACGCCCCAAAACCGGCAAGGTTGAAAAAAGAGGCCCCAAAGCCTCCCCAAGAGGAAGCTGCCCTTCAATCCGTATCCACAACCCCCACCCCACAGCTGACGCCCATGCCTTTGATGAATACTGCGTTTGCGCCAGGGCATTGTCTGGAATATGTGGAAGGGATGGAAGATCCACAGCTGCGGGACATCGCCCGGGCCGAGTATTACTATTTCAGCGGACAGGCAGAGAAAGCCGCCAAAATGGCAGAACTCTATCTCTCCCATGAGGACCTCTCCCTGCGGCTTTCGGCCTGCCTGATTTACGCTTATGCCAATCTTACCCTTGGTCAGATCCAGCGGGTTCGGTGCGCCTTGGCAGAGGTAAAGAGCACCCTATCCGCCGCTGATGAGACCATGCCCCCTCAGCTGCGGGCTTGGGCGGTTTTTATCGTCACCGCTGCCGCTGTGCTTCTCCATCTGCCTCCCCCCTCAGAGGGGGAATCCCTTCAGAATAGCCTTCGGTTCCTGCCGCCAGGGGTGCGGATGTTCGCCCTCTACGTGGAAGCTCATCATACCTACCTTTTGGGGGACTACAGCAAAAGCATCGGCATTGTGGAAACCGCCTTCGCCATGCAGACCCAGGTCTTCCCCATCCCCAGCATCTACATGCATCTGGTGGCGGTAATGGACTATATGAGCCTGAAACAGGCAGACAAGGCCCAGGCCCATCTCCTTGCCGCATGGGAGCTGGCCCGGCCCGATGATCTAATTGAAGGGTTCGGGGAACACCACGGCCTCCTGGGCGGCATGCTGGAAGCGGTTCTGAAAAAGGACTGGCCGGAGGATTTTAAGCGGATCATCGCCATCACCTACCGTTTTTCCGCAGGATGGCGCAAAATTCATAACCCCGAAACAGGGCACGATGTAGCGGACAACCTCACCACCACCGAATTTGCCACCGCCATGCTGGCAGCCCGGGGATGGACAAACCAGGAGATTGCGGACCATTTGGGTATCTCCACCAACACTGTAAAACAGTACATCTCCACAACCCTGCAAAAGCTGAACATCAAACACCGGAAAGATTTGAAACAATATATGCTGCGCTAAACACACTGCGCTAAGGACTATGCCTGTGGGAATCCCCAGACATAGTTCTTTTTTTCTTTGAAACGGGTGATTTCAAAGAAAAAAAATCGTGCTATATTGAAATCAGGATGGATTGGTCTCACCTGTATTTGACGGGCAGGGGAGGGTGGCAGATGGAGAAAAAACGGCATTACGAATTTGAAGGGGTCGTCCTGGAAATTCCTTTGCGCTATGATGCCCTCTCCGGAATGTATATCGAAATGTATCCGGATTTTATCAGCAACCCGGTCCGCACTCCCGAAGGCTACCCTGTCCTTTTTTCGGGGGAAGACGCCTGCTCCTATGCCGAGGCAGATGACGGCGGCGAATGTCTGGACTGCAGCTCCTGCCGGTTTTTCCGCCCCGCGGCCTCTCACACCTGGATCGGAGTGTGCGGCCATGAAAAAAAGCGGTGGTGCTCCAGCCCCAAATCCGACGGTACCTCTGAGAATGAAGCAAAAGTCCTGGGGAAACCGGACAGCCAAAAAGGGACGGCGCACCTGTAAGACCACTTACTATCAACGAGAAGACACCCGGCTCTCCCTCCCAGGGCCGCCGGCAGCTGGAAAGGAGTAAGATGCAGTGGGGATTTCAATTCATTTCCACGACTTGGCAGAACAAGCTGCCCTATGGGGTATGCTCCGGAACTGGATGGAAATTTGCTGCGTCTCTATGGACATTTCCGCGGATGAGAACCCACCCCTTTCGGGTTCCTCCATCATCTTCTGGGATCTGGATGGCCCCGGTTATCCTCCCGTCTTTCGGGACCCGGACTCCGCCCTTTTCCTCTGTTCCAGAGATCCTCAGAAGGCCATTGACAGCTACTCTTTCCATCCAACCGGTTTTCTGCAAAAACCTATCTCCATGAACAATCTGTGGGATGCCATGCTCCGCTGCGCCAGTCTCTGGTTCTCCTCCCTCCTGCGGCTGGAGATCCTCAGCGACCGGGTCCGGATCGGCATCCCCTTTAAAAATCTCATCTGGGTGGAAGGCACCCGCCGGGGCTGTTTGATTCACACCTCACACCAGAGCATTTCCGCCCGGGAACCCCTGTACCGTCTGGAACAGCGCCTACCCAAGACCATCTTCACCCGGTGCCAGCGCAGTTTCGTAGTAAATCTTGCCTGTGTCCAGGAGATCTCCGGAAACAGCCTTTTTTTAACCGACGGCACTGAAATCTCCCTTGGCCGGGGGAACAAAGCCAGTGTTCTGGAGGACTACCGCCGGTTCTGTCGGCTGCGATACGGAGAATAGCGGATACTTTCCCAAATCCGCCGAAAGGAGGAAAGTCCTGTGTCAAAATTCACCATTGCCATCTGCGACGATCTGAAAACCGAACGGGTCAACCTTGCCAGGATGGTACAGTCCTATGCACGCCGGGAGGGGCTTTCCATCCATCTCCGGCTTTTCTCCAGCGGCGAAAGTTTGCTGGCCGCTCTCCAGGAACCGGAGCCCATCCACCTGCTTTTTCTAGACATCTATATGCCCGGTCTCTCCGGCGTCGAGACAGCTCGCCGTATCCGGGCCGCTGGAAATAACCTCTCCATCATTTTCGCCACCACCAGCCAGGATCATGGCCTGGAGAGTTTTGAGGTCCGGGCTTCCGATTACCTGGTAAAGCCCTTCCAGGAAGAGGATGTATCCACCTGTCTGGAATGGTTCTTCTCTCATATTCCCGAGTCCCTCCGGCTTCTTTCCGTCTATTCCGAAGGGGAGTGGCAGAAATTCCCCCTCTCTTCCATCCGCTATGTGGACGTCTTCGGCCACCAATCCCGTATCCACACCCCTCGAGGAACGGTGGTGACCCGCCGCGGTCTGGACGACCTGGAAGCTACCATCGACAGCCCGGATTTTCTACGCTGCCATCGAAGTTTTTTGGTCAATCTGAACCATGTGGAAGGAATCGAAGGCAACGATTTCCGAATGCTGGACCAAACCCTGGTGCCCATCAGTTCTTCCAATATCTCCCGCATTCGAAGCCAGTTCATCGACTGGACCTACATAAAAGCGTGGTCTCAAACATGAAGAATCTCAATGTCATTCTCGTGCTCCTGGCCGCAGGCGTTATCCTGTGGCTTCTGATTCGGCTGCAGCGCCTGAGCAGGGATCTCCGCCGGGAAACAGAAGAAAACCGACACCTGCGCAGTTTTCTTCAGATGGGGGCTCAGCTCGCCCAAAGTGACATGGCGCAGCTGCGGCAGCTGCGCCATGATCTCCGTCATTATCTGATCCTTGCAGACTCTCCCCAGCTCCCCCAGGAGGCCTCCGCCTCTCTTCAATGGGCCCTGGAATCTGACCCGGCAACCGGCGGGGAAAACTGGGTTGTCTCCGCCCTGGAGCGCCACTACCTGGAACGCGCCCGGTCCATGGGCTTCCAAGCAGACCTTAGGATCACTCCACCCCAGTCCTGGGAAGAGGTGATCCCCGACCTATGCCTGGTAATTGGCAACCTGCTGGAAAACAGTCTGGAGGCCCTCCAGCGGGAGGGAGGAGGCTGGCTGCGAGCTCGGAGCGTCTCTACCCCGGGATACTTTTCCCTGGTGGTAGGCAACACCTGTACCCGCCCTCTCCGAATCCTTAACGGACGTTACCTTTCCAGCAAATCCCCCGGACGCTTCGGAATCGGCCTTGCTACTGTTCGGAAGGTTGCTCAGCGCTACGGAGGCAAGGCGGAATTCACTGTTGAGAACGGCGAATTCCGGGCTTCGGTCTTTCTTCTGCACTCCCCCACAACAGAACCCCAACACAATGAGGTCTCACCCGACTCTCAGACAGCCCAAGAACCAGTCTGCCCCCGTTCTGACAAATGAAAGCGGCAACCACAAATCTAAATAGGTGTCTTATTCGTTGCATAAGCGCTTTTGGTATCCAAATATTTGAATTCTTTGTGTACCAAGATCAAGGAAAGCACAAAGGCAATAAAGTCAGCTATAGGCCCAGCTAGCAGCACACCGAAAATTCCAAACCTCAGTGGGAGAATCAAAATCAACGGGATTAGAAAGAATACCTGCCGTGTCAAAGACAACAGCAATCCTTTCAGCGCTTTTCCAATTGCCGTAAAAAAATTCGATGAAAGCAGTTGTACCCCGTTTACAAGGACCATAAACAGAAATGTCCGCATAAACAATACCGCAAATTCATAATAAAGTGGATCTCCGTTACCGAATATGGACACGATCTGCCTGGGGAAGAATTGGAACAAACAAAAACCGATGGCCGAAACGACGAAATTCCATTGAATAGCCAATCGATATGCCTGTTTGACTCTGTCGTATTTTTCAGCTCCAAAGTTGTATCCGATAATGGGCTGAACGCCCTGGGAAATCCCCACAATAATGGAAAGCAGTATGGCATTTGTTTTCATTACGATCCCACAAGCTGCTAAGGGTATTTCTTTTCCATAGGCCGAAAGAGCTCCATAATAGGTCAACGAGTTGTTCAAAACAATTTGAACAATTGTAATGGCAACCTGGTTGAGGCAGCTGCTTGTTCCCATATAGAGCGTATACAAATTATCCCGCATATCAATTTTAAAACACTCTTTTGTTAATTTGATTGTACGGAAGTTCCACAAATAGCGGACTGCAAGGGTGAAGGAAAGAATCTGCCCCAAAACAGTAGCCAATGCCGCTCCAAAAACTTCCCACCGGAAAACAAAAATAAAAATCGGATCCAAAATTGTATTGGCAATTGCTCCGGCCACCATACAGACCATCGAGTATCTTGGGCTGCCGTCTGCACGGATTAAATTGCTGATACCGTTTGTAAGAATCAGAAATGGCATCCCTAACAGCGTGACTCCGGCGTACTGTAGGGCAAACGGCATAACTTCATCCGTAGCTCCAAAAACCCATAAAAGCTGGGGCAAGAATCCTTCCCCCAGCAGTAGATAGAGAATCCCGGCGACCGTCATCAAAAAGACCCCGTTTCCAAACAGAGAGGCTGCACGTTCCGGCTCCTTCTGCCCTAAGTAAATTGAAAACCGTGAAGCACTGCCGATGCCCAGCAAAAGGGATATCGCCAGACAGATTGTGGATAATGGATAAGAAACATTGGTTGCCGCATTTCCCAGATACCCTACACCTTGGCCAATAAAAACCTGATCTACAATATTGTACAGCGAGCTCACCAAAGTCGCCGTAATGCTCGGAAGCGCAAATTCTTTTAGAAGTTTAGAAATTCTTTCGAATCCCAATGGATTTTCATTCATCAAATTCGTCCTCCAAACGCTCAACATTCAATTCTCTTGTAATCCGTTTCCCTGTCTGGAGCAACAAATCCCCAAATTCTCTCCGTTGAGCATCAGATAGTTCATCGGTCAAAACCGCCTCTGTTCTGTCACAGATGGCGCGAATTTGAGCGGCGATATCCAATGCTTTTTGTGTTGGATAAAGATGCCAGGTTCTTTTGTCCTTCTTGCAGGGCTCTTTGGTGAGGAAACCGTTTTTTTCCAAAACCGCTAAAGTACGAACGATATTACTTGGATGCACATAAAAACTGTTTAAAAAAGAATCCTGCAGTATTCCTGGCTGATCGCATATTTTCAAAAGATACATATGTTGACTACTGTTTATTCCCAATGGCGCAAGTTGATTATCCAGATAGGTTTTTACAAACCGATCTACTACAGACAGCCATTTCAGCATCCTCATATCTTTCGCCTCCTCTATACAGTATATATCTAATTGCGTGCGCACGCAATTATAATTTAAAAATGTTTTTCTGCTTTCTGTCATTTATTTTGTTTTTATCTATATTTGATATAACCTGCGAAACAATCAGCACTAGACAAGTGCCAACGATAAACCCACCATGCGTTTTCCCACATTGTCGGCTTTTCCTTTCCCGCCCCATCATATTCCCGTTCTCAGAGCGAAATCCATACTTCGGACTATATGCCGGAACTCCACCGGACGGAGAATGAAGTCAGTGCAATGCAGATGCATTCCTTTTACGGCGAACTCCTGAGTATCGTCTACCAGAATGATCCTGCACTGGGGATCCCGCTCCCGCAGCTGCCGGGCCTGACAAAACCCAGCACTGCCGCCGGCGCAAAAGTAGACAATATCAAATCGTTCACCGTGGGCGAAAAATTCAGCAGCCGAGAAAAAGCACCTCAAAACGGCCGGTACCTGGTAAAGCCTGCAATACTGCTCAATCCAGCTGCACAACCGCTCTGCCGATACTACATTGTTTTCACAAACGGCGATGTTCACACGTCACCTCCAACATCTCTCTCCAGCTCATTTTTCATTTTATCGAAGGAGGATTCCCCTTTCAACGATTCTGACATGAACACACCCTTCTGAGTGCGAAACGCATGACTGTTCAAAAGCTGTTTTCCGGAATATCCTCAATGGCGTGGCAAAAGCAAAAACAGAAGGCGTATACTGCCAAAAACACCACCTGCGGATTGGCTTTATAAGCCGTTCCGCAGGTGGTGTTTTTGGGATAGATGGTCAGCTTAGATCGGGGTTGGACGCGGGCGATAATTTAGGGTAAAGGAAAAGACCTGGAGCGCGAATGGCTCCAGGCCCTTGCCTGGTGCGGAAGATGGGACTTGAACCCACACACCGAAGTACTGGCTCCTAAGACCAGCGCGTCTGCCATTCCGCCACTTCCGCAGCTTAGAGGGACCAATGTCCTGCCAGCGGTACCTCCAGCAGGACATTGGCATTATAGCATATTCCCGTCAGAGCTTCAAGAGTCCTTCCGAAAGCATCTCCTGAGCGGAAAGGATGACCCCTGCCTTTCCCGTGGGGTAGGTAAGTCCTCCCTGAAGCCAGACAGCATAGGGTTCCCGGAGGGGAGCGTCTGCGGAAAGCTCGATAGAGGCTCCCATCGTGAAAGCCCCCGCCGCCATAATCACCTGACTGTCGTATCCAGGCATGTCCCAAGGCATGGGGGTGACGAAGGAATCCACCGGTGCGCCCTTCTGGATCCCCCGGCAGAAAGCACAGAGGGTCTCCGGGCTTCCGGTAAGAACCGACTGGATGATATCGGTACGGGATTCCTCATGGGTGGGAGTCACTTCAAAGCCCAAGAGGTGATAAAAGGCCGCAGCGAAAACGGAAGTCTTCACCGCCGACGCCACCACCGTGGGGGCGAGGAAGATCCCCTGGTACATGCTCCGAAGGACGTCCAGGGTGCAGCCCACCTCCTTGCCCATGCCGGGGCAGGTAAGACGGTAGCCGCAAAGCTCCACCAAATCCTTTCTCCCGGCGATATAGCCGCCGGTGGGAGCGATGCCGCCGCCAGGGTTCTTGATCAGGGAGCCGGCGATAAGGTCCGCCCCCACCTGGGTAGGCTCCTTCTCCTCCACCAATTCCCCGTAACAGTTGTCCACCATGACAATCACCGAAGGATTGGCCTCCTTGGCGGTCTGGGCCACCCGGCCAATCACCTCCACCGAAAGGCTGGGCCGCAGGCTGTAGCCTCGGCTGCGCTGGAGATAGATCATCTTCGCCTGGGGAGCCGCAGCGGCGATGGCCTCATAATCCGGGGAACCGTCAGGCAGAAGCTCAATTTGGCGGTACTTCACCCCAAAATTCATCAAGGAGCCGGTATTTTCCCCACCCCGGATGCCGATGGTCTCCTCCAGGGTGTCGTAGGGAGCTCCTGTCACCGAAACCATGGTGTCCCCTGGACGCAGCACCCCGAAAAGAGCGGTGGCCAGAGCATGGGTGCCGGAAACAAAGGTGTGGCGCACCAGAGCATCCTCCGCCCCAAAAATAGAAGCGTAAACCTGATCCAGGCCATCCCGCCCCCGGTCGTCATATCCATAGCCAGTGGTACCCTTTAAGTGGGCCTCGCTCACCCCCGCCTTGAAAAAGGCCGACAGCACCTTCTGTCCGTTATACTCCTCGATACGGCCGATCCGGTCAAACGCCGGCCGGCAGAGTTCCTCCGCCTGGGCGGCAAGGGCTTTCAGGCGAGGATCAATGTCAAAAAAATCCATCATGTCAATTCCCTCTTGTTTTTGTGATAATGGGGGTTGTGGGATAAAAACATCCCTGGTCCCCGGGGTTCTCAGAAGCATCCATCCTATGGCGCGGCATTTACCTTTGAAGGGCCCAAATCTCCCCCGTTCTGAAAAAGCCCCGGGCCTGGTAAAAGGGCTCCAATTCCTCCCGACAGGCCAGAACCGGGGTCCGTTCCAGCTCCAGGCAGACTTTCACCGCAGCCTGAAGAGCGGCGGTGCCATAGCCTTGTCCCCTTTTGTGAGGCAGGGCAGCCAGATACCCGATCACTCCCCGGACAGCCCCAATGTGGGAAAGGGCCGACGCCGCAGCCGGAGCACCATCCTTCCCCGGAACCAAAAAAACCTGAGCCGCCCCGCGGCGGCACAGAAGATGGAGATGGGTGTACCGCTCCTCCAGGGCCTCCGGGGGCAGGGCGCCGGCGGCTACGTTGCACCGCACTGTTTCCATCACCGAAGGGGGACACAGAAGCTGACTGGCAGGCACAGTCCCAGTATACTCCATCCGAAGATACCGGTGGGAGACACCGGACAGCAGGGGGGCCAGGAAACCGTCCGTCTCCAGCCAGCACCACCCCAGCCCCTCCAGGAAGGCAGCCGCCTCCGGGGCCAGTTCCCCCCGGCACAGAGTCGCCCGGACCAGTCCCCCTACCCGGCAGACTGCTCCACCGGCCTTTCCGTCCTCCCCCAGAATGAGCCAGAACTCCCCGGGAGCGCCTCCGCCTCCCGCCAGGGCTTCTGCCTCCGCCACCGCCGCCAACAGGGGGTCTCCCGGCACCTGGGCCAGGGCGGGATGGTCATGGGGGATCAGGCGGATCATCCCCAGGGGAGCTCACGGACCAGGATGTCCAGCAGCTCCTGGGTATCCTCCAGATCCTTTTTATTGACCAGAGTGTTGGCGGAATGGAGATACCGCACCGGCAGGCTCACCGCCGCCACCCTGGCCCCGGCGGCAGAGGAAGCGTAGCTCCGGGCATCATTGCCGCCAAAGACCCCCTCCTTGGTCTGCCATGGGATCCCGGCGCCCTCCGCCAGAGAAGTGATCCGTTCATACAGATCCCGGGGATAGATGGTGCCCCGGTCCATAAAGGAGATGACGGGACCCTGGCCCACCCGGCAGACCTGCCGCCCCTCGGGAGCGGTGGGCAGATCCCCGGCAGTGGTACCCTCCACCGCTACGGCGATCTCCGGCCGCTGGGCAAAGGCCACCGCCTTACTGCCGGCGCAGCCGGTCTCCTCCTGGACCACAAAGGCAAAGGTGCAGTCCCAGGGGATCTCCCCCTGGATCATCTCCAAAAGGAGGGCGCAGCCTACCCGGTCGTCAATAGCCCGGGCCAGGATGGAATCCTCTCCCAGCTCCTTCCAAGGTCCAATAAAGGTGACCATATCCCCGGGAGAGGCCAGTTTAACCGCTTCTTCCCGGTTGGCGGCGCCGATATCAATGCGCATATCCTCCACCTTTGCATACTCCTCCCGCTCCTCGGAGGTGAGAAGATGCACCGGCCGGGTCCCAATAACCCCCGGCAGGGCCCTGGGCCCCACCAGCACCGGCCGTCCCGGGATCACCGACGGGGAAACGCCCCCCACTGTGGCGAATTGAAGCATTCCATCCTCGTCGATATGGGTCACCACAAAGCCCACCTCGTCCATGTGAGCGGAGAACAGCACCTTTCGGGAGGGGCGGTCCTTCCCCTTCTTATGGACCACCAGGTTCCCCATGTTGTCCACCTCATAGCTCTCACAGCAGCCCCGGACCTTCTCAATGAGGTACTCCCGGACCAGGTCCTCCTGGCCGGAAATCCCCCGGAGCTGGGTCAGCTCCTTCATCTGATGCAGATTCACCTTCATCACTTCACCTCCCGGGCAAAAACCGCCATGAGCCGGGCCGTATCCAGGATGTCCTGGGCGGCCACAGTTTCCACCGCCGTGTGCATGTTCCTCAGAGGGATGGACAGAAGCCCGCACCGTACTCCTCTGCCGGAGGAAGCAATGAGGTCGGTATCCGTCCCCGTCCGGCTCCCCATGACGAAAACCTGCCAGGGGATCTCCTCCCGGCGGGCCAGCTCCCGAAGCTGATCAAATATCCTCCGGTCCACCGCCGGGGCATAGTCGATCTCCACCCCTTTCCCCAGGGGGGAGCACTCGTGGGATTTCACCCCGAAGCCGTCCCCAAAGGTGACGTCCACCACCAGGGCCATGTCCGGGGCCAGGGAGAATGCCGCCGTTGCGGCGCCGAAGCCGCTGGTCTCCTCCTGGGAAGCCAGGCATACGGTAACCCGGCAGGGGCAGGCCCCATCCCGGAGCATCCGGGCGGCAGCAATCACCGCAGCGCAGCCTGCACGGTCGTCCTGACTTCCGGAAACGAGACGGCCGTTCTCCATCTCCACAAAGCTGCTGTCCAGGGTGACGGGGTCCCCGGGGGCGAATATCTCCCGGGCTGCCTGGTGGGAAAGACCGGTATCCACCAGCACCCCCTCCATTTTCAGGGGCTTCTCCTTGCCGTCACAGAGGTGGGGCGGCGTGGAGGCCACCACAGCAGGATGCCGCCCATCCCGGGCGTGAACTGTCACCGGGGCGGCGGGAAGGAGCCGCCGGTCCAGCCCCCCCACGTTGGCCACCCGGAGAAAGCCCCCCTTCTCCAGCGATGTCACCACCATGCCGATCTGGTCCAGGTGGGCTTCCAGCATCAGGTGAGGGGCTCCCGGCTCCCCGGGACAAACGGTACAGAGGACACTTCCCAGGGGAGTGCGTTCCACCGTTCCCAGGGGAGCCAGCAGTTCCTCCGCCACAGATGCGGCATCCTCTTCCCTTCCCGAGATCCCCGGAGCCTGGCAAAGGCGTCGGGTCAGTTCAATGATTTCTTTCAGCTCCATATGCATCTTCCTTCCTGACGCCGGACCGGCGTCTCTTCCGTGATATGATACACAAACCATTCCGGGGACCGGTTCTGCCCCCCTTTCCCTTAGGGTCGGAGACTCCAGAACGGAGGGATTTGCGGCTCCTCCCGGCTATTTGTGGTATTTCCCACCGGCGGAGATGGAAAAAGCCCGGTAGAGCTGCTCCGCCAGCATCACCCGGAACAGCTGGTGGGGGAAAGTCATGGGAGAGACGGAAAGCCGCAGCGCCGCCTTTTCCTTCACCTCCCGGCTCAGGCCGAAACTCCCCCCAATGACAAAAGCCAGAGAACCTGCCAGCTGCCGGCGCTCTTCCAACCACGCTGCCAGGCCTGGGGAGGACATCTCCTTTCCCTCGATACAGAGGGCAGCGTAGGGTGTCTTTCCCAGCTTTTCCAGGATGCTTCGCCCCTCCTCCTCCAGCCCTTTTTGGATCTGGGCGGGGGAAGGGTCCTCCGGCAGGCGGTATTCTTCCACCTCCACCACCCGGAAATCGCAGTAGGCGGAGAGGCGCTTGGCGTACTCCGCCATCCCCTGGCGCATCCAAGGCTCCTTCTGTCGGCCCACCGCTATAATGTCCAAATGAAACACGGCGTTTCCTCCCCTGTGTCGCGTCTTATCCCGGGCCTACAACTCCACAGTGGGGCGCAGCACCGCTTCCACGTCCACATAGTATTCCCGGTAATTCCGGGGATTCCGGTACACCGGTACTGTATCCCCGCGAAGGCTGGGGTACTCCCAAAGGTTCTGGCTCCGGCAGCGGTACACCACCCCGCCCTCCTCATACTCGCAGAGGAGCCGCAGGGGACACCGGCCATTGACCCGGATGGTAAAATTCGGCTCTAAATCCAGGATCCGGGCGTTGACCCGCTCCCCTGTCTCTTTCAGACGGCGGCGCTTTTTCCCGGAGCCTCCCAGAACCGCCAGGAACACCACCCCCAGGAAGGTAAACACCCCACCGATAAGGCCGAACACCCCGGAAAGGATCATGGCGGTTTCCCGCTCCTCCGGGAAGGTGAGCCAGACCACAAGGGCAGCCCCCAAGAAAGCCGCCCCAATCACAGTGAAGATAATGGGAACCATCCGCAGGCCAATGGGCTGCTTCATTTTCTTCTCCTCCTTTTCCCCTCCGCTTTCAGAACCGTACCGGCGGCGTAGGCTCGCTGCGCCGGGCCACCGTGAGGAGAAAGTCCCTTCCCTCCTGGAGCCCCTCTTCCTGGAGGGCGCCCTGGGAGGCAGCCAGAGCCAGTTCCGGGGTATTGTTCTCCCTGCTCAGGTGGCCCAGGACGAACCGGGCGGTACCGGAAAGGGCCAGCCTCCGCACCGTGTCGGCGCATTCGGGGTTTCCCAGGTGTCCCCGGTCCGATGCGATGCGCCGCCGCAGATAGTAGGGATAACTGGAAATTTCCAAAAGCCGGGGCTCATAGTTGGATTCCAGAAACACCAGGTCCGCCCCGGCAAGGCCCTGCCAAATCTCCGGGGTCACCCGGCCCAGGTCGGTGGCGTAGCCGATGGTCCGCTCCCCGGCCTGGATGCGGAACCCCACCGAATGGGCTACATCGTGGGGGGTGTCAAAAGGGGCGACCTCCATCCCGGCGATTTCCACCGGTGAGGAGAGTTCCTCCATCCAGGCCCCCGGTTCCAGGTTCCCGGTGTCCAGGATCCCCTCCAGGGTCTCCGCCGTGGCCCAAACCGGCACTCCCAGGCGCTTGGCCAGAACCCGCAGGCCCCGGATATGGTCGTGGTGGTCGTGGGTCACCAGGATTCCCCGGACCGCTCCTGGGTCCACTCCAATCTGCCCCAGCGCCCCACAGATATTCTTTGCGCTGACCCCGGCGTCCACCAGGACACCCTGGTCCCCGGTACCTATGTAAGTACAGTTTCCGCTGCTTCCGCTGAAAAGCGGGGCGAAGAGGATCACAGCGCCGCCTCCCTTTCCCGGGATACCCCGGGGAGCTTTGGGAGCTGCCCCAATTCCCGGATCTCATAGTCCGGCTTCCAGGGAGTGTCATTTTCCTTC
>JAHZBJ010000048.1:12484-14461 GCA_019423445.1 Oscillospiraceae bacterium | reverse complement strand
CCATCATGGCCAGCGCCAGCACCATGGCAATCAGGGACAGAATCCGTTTGTTCATTCTAACTCACCTCATATTCATTTTGGCCGGAACCGAATGCTCCGGCCCCATCTCAAACTTTAGGACGGCGCTGTTCACGTCGTCCTTCGGTCCGTCGACTCCTACATCATAGAGATTTGTCCCCTGAAACACAAATGCATAAAAGCTATTGATCCAATGCTCAAAAAACCATTGAATTCCTTCTATTTTCTATTTTTTCTTTTATTTTATCGTCAAAATATCTTTATAACGCGGTACATCCGAAGCATGCATTGTCAATTTTCTATATTCCTTATTTTTCTTTAAGATTATATCCAATATATGTATATTTTATATTTCATAATATTCAGCTTATATTATGACATTTTAATAAAAATGACCCCTGTATTTTCGTCATTTTGCCCTTTTCCTTTTTCTTTCATTGATTTGCCTAGTTTTATAGTTGTTATATCGTCATTTTAACCAATTTTTTATCTTCCTTCTCTCTGCTCGACACCCGTCTCCAGACTTGTTTTTCCGGCCTGTTTCGTGTACTATTATAAGTAAATATAATTTATTTGGATTTTGTCTTTTTAAGGCATAAGCCTTCCATTATTGCAAAGGGGGGTCGGAAGGATGAACATTCGTCAGGCACAATATCTCATCGCTGTCTATGAGGAGGGCAGCATCTCCAATGCCGCAAAGCGGCTTTACATCTCCCAACCAGCCTTGAGTCAAACCATCCAGATTGTGGAGAAGGAAATCGGCGCCCGGATTTTCAACCGCAACACCACCCCTATTTCCCTGACCTATGCCGGGGAAAAATATTTGGATACCGCCCGAAAACTCATCGCTCTGGAAACCAACCTTCACCGTGAAATCATGGAGATCCGCCAGGAGTCCAGCGGCAAACTCCGGGTGGGGATTTCCACCCTGCGCTCTATGGCACTCCTGCCCCGAATCCTTCCCCGTTTCATGCAGGAATACCCGGCAGTGGAACTGGAGGTGGTGGAAACCGGTTCCACCAGTATGGACAACCTGGTTCTCAGCGGCAAGGTGGATTTGGCCCTTCTCCTCTCCCGGGACAATGTGGTGGGGGATCTGAACTATATCCCTCTCTGCCGGGAACGGCTCCTGCTCTTTGCCGGACCGGATACCGAACTGGCCAAACGCACTCCTCCTTACACTGGTATCACCATTGACCAGGCCAAGGACGAAAAGTTCATCTCCGTCCATCCCGGCCACGGAACCCGCACCATTCAGGACCATATGTTCAGCGAATACAAAATCTCCCCAAGAATCATCTTTGAAACCCACAGTGTCGAGGTGGCCAGACGGCTGGCCATCGCCTGCAACGCAGTAGCACTTTTCCCTGAGACCCTTTTGAGCAACTGGATGCATCCCACCGGGATCTATTATCCTATTCTGGGGGACCAGTTCCTCCGGGAACTGTTCTTCTGTTACAACAAGAACAGTTATCTGCCCCGCTATATGGCAGATTTTATCAAGATCACAAAGACAGAATGCTTCTCCGAGGAACGAAAGGAGCCTGCCCATGTTTGAAGAATATGAGGAATCCCGAATCTACCCTTCCAACAAGCGCGCCATGGCGGAATACTGTGCTCTTTTGGAAAAGGAAGGCATCCGCCGGGACGGGAACCTGGAATATACCATGGGGTTGTACGATTCGGACTACCGCCTGGTAGCCACCGGCTCCTATTATAAAAACACCCTGCGCTGTCTGGCTGTGGACTCCAGCCACCAGGGCGAAGGGTTGATGAACCGGGTGGTGAGCCATCTTTCCGATCTGGAAGCCCAGCGGGGGATCTTCCACCTCTTCCTTTATACCAAGTGCGACAAGGTCCCGCTGTTCCGGGATATCGGTTTTGCGGAGATCTGCCGGGTTGAAGGACTGGTGGCCTTCCTGGAAAACCGCAGGGACGGCTTTTCCAGCTACCTGGCCC
>JAHZBJ010000048.1:944-12474 GCA_019423445.1 Oscillospiraceae bacterium | reverse complement strand
GGCGGACGCTGCCGGGAAAAAGCAGGCAGCCATTGTCATGAACGCAAACCCCTTTACCCTGGGACATCGCTGGCTGGTGGAACAGGCCGCCTCCCAATGTGATCTCCTCCATCTATTTGTAGTCACTGAGGACGCCTCCCTGGTGCCTTTCCAGGCGCGGTATCAGCTGGTCAAGGAAGGGGTGGCGGATATTCCCAATGTGCTCCTGCACCAGACCGGCAGCTACATGATCTCCTCCTCCACCTTCCCCTCCTACTTCATCAAGGACGCCGGGGATGTGATCCAGGCCCAGGCGCGGCTGGACATCCAGGTATTTAAAAAGATCGCATCCACCCTTGGAATCTCCGCACGTTACGTAGGGGAGGAACCCTTCTCCCAGGTCACTTCCGCATACAACCAGGTGATGGCAGAGGAGCTTCCCAAAGACGGCATTGACTGTGTGATCATCCCCCGCCGGGAAGAGGCGGGGCGGCCTATCAGCGCTTCGGCGGTGCGCCAGCTGATTCACGAGGGCCGCCTGGAGGAGATCCGTCCTCTGGTGCCGGATTCCACCTACCGCTTCTTCCTCACCCCGGAGGGAGAGAAGGTTGCAGAGGCCATCCGCTCCGCCAGTGAAGTGATTCACTACTGATCCACTCCAATAATAAAAACAGCGCCTCTTCCTGATATGGGAAAAGGCGCTGTTTTTTTCATCTTCTTAAAGGACGCTGGCTTCCTCGGCGTCTTTTTTGTACAGGTAGGGCACTACCTCCCTACTGATACGGATGATCTCAGAAGCCCCTCGGGAAACAGGGACCTCCCGTCCTGTGGCCACCATCAATTCCCAGGATGGCAAAAGTCCAGGCTCCAGGAAAAAGAAATCCGGGCTTGCGCCCCGATCAATGAGGGCGCAGTAGCTGTGGGGTACCAAAGTCACCCCCAATCCCGCATAAGCCATCCGCATAGCGGTCTGAATGCTCCGGGTCTGATAACGGATACGGGGAGAAAAACCCGCCCTCTGAAAAATCGCATCCATCACTATACGGCTGCGCTGCCCCGGATAGGTACAAATAAAATCCCGGTTCACCGCCATGGAGAGGTCCATGTACTTCTGTTCCCCACGCCCCTGAAAATAGCTGTACCGGCTGAGAGGGTCATCGGGAGGCACCGCCAGGAGGAACCGCTCCCTGGCCAGAATGATCCCATCGATGTGGGGGTTGCTTTGCGGGGTGTGGAGGAACCCCACCTCCAGCTCCCCATTGGCAATGGCTTCCTCTATGGCAGAGGACCGGGCTTCTTCCACATCCACAATTACATTGGGATAAAGGGAGTGAAATACCGAAAGGATCTCCGGCAGGATATAGGAGGCCAAAAAGGTGGTAGCCCCCACTGTGAGCTTGCCGCTGCGCAACTCCGTGGCCCCCGCCAGTTTACGCTCCATTTCCTGGTAGGTGCGGAGGATTTGATAGGCGCTTTCCAGGTAGATCTCCCCCGCCTGGGTGGGTACCAACCCCTCGGCGGTGCGGCTGAACAGCTGCACCCCCAGCCCCGCTTCCACCTTTTGAAGGCAGCGGGTCAGGGAAGGCTGTGCCACAAACAGCTCCGCCGCCGCCTTAGAGATGTTGCCGGTCCGGGCAATGGTGGTGATATAAAGCAGCTCCTTCTGTCCCATGGAAATCCTCCTGCGCCGATTATGTCTTTTTTCTATTACAAGTATAGCTTTCCTTTCTTTCCCGGTCAATGGGAAAGAAAGGAGACTCCTTTCCCCTTTGTTGCAGGAAAAGCTGTAGTCTGCTATCATAGAAAAAGAACATCAGGAGGACCTATCGGACCGGCGCACGGAAAAAGGGAGGGTAAACGATGGACGCCTATGACATCCATGACCGCATCGCAGCGGAACTGTTGAAGGACAAATCCCTGGCAGCCCTGATCTGGCTCATCCAACGGGGCCGGGAACTGGAGTTTCAGGTGGAGGACCGGACTTTTTTTCTCTCTCCACACAACGCTTTGAAATATGTCTCCCTGTGGGAGGGGCAGCAGGAACAGAGTTTTGACAGCGTGGAAGAACTGGCGGAAAACGCCATCGTCTGTGGGGAGCCCTTCCTCGCCGCTTGGGAAAAAGCCAGCTTAACAACCCTTTTTTAGACAGCGCAAAACCGGGGAACTGCAGAACAGTTCCCCGGTTTTTTGATTCTTCCTCTGGTTCAGGGCATCTTCTACTCCTGGACGGCCTGGGCCTTGGCAATGCGACGGCGCAGCCAGCCACCTTGGAGATAGTAGACGGTAAAGAAAATAGAGGTAACACTCCAGGTAATGGGATAGCTGAGACAAATATTGCGAATATCCCGCCAATAGGGCACCGCCACCATGATCCAGACTGCCCGGAGGACACAGATTCCAACACAGGTGATGATCATGGGTATGATGGAATCCCCGGTTCCGCGCATGGCACCGGAAAGGATCTCAATGGCGATGTATGTAATATAGAAGGGCACCAGCAGCCGCAGTATCACCATTCCCTCCTGGATCACTTCCGGATCGCTGGTAAAAAGCTGGTAGACGAAGCTTCCCAGGAAAAAGAGGGTGGTGCTGAGGAACACCGCTGTTCCTGCCGAGATGGCCAAACACACCTTGACGCTTTTCCGGATCCGGTCATACTGGCCGGCACCGAAATTCTGGCCGGAAAAGGTGGTGATAGCCACGCCGAAGGCGCTCATGATCATCCAGAAAAAGCCATCAATCTTGCTGTAAGCGGTCCAGGCTGCGGCAGCGTTGGTTCCAAAGCCGTTGATGGAGGACTGGATAATGATATTGGAAATGGAATACATGACGCTCTGGAGCCCCGCAGGAAGGCCAATGACAACAATCCTTCGGAGCATTGGGCCGTCAAAAGAGATCTTCTTCCGGTTCAAATGGTAAATATGGGTGGTGCGGCTCAGGGAAAGGTACACCAGCACAGCGCTGATGAACTGGGAAGCCAGAGTCCCCAGGGCCACCCCCAGCACCCCCAGGGGGATATAGACCACCAGGATAATGTCCAGGAGAATATTCCCCAGACAGCTGGCGATCAGGAAGTAAAGGGGCCGCCTGGAATCCCCCACCGCACGAAGGATACCGGCCCCCATATTGTAGACAAGATTAAAGATCATCCCCAGGAAGTAGATCCGCATGTAGATGAGGGAGTAAGGCAGCACTTCTTCAGGGGTGTTCATGGCCTGGAGGGCAGCCGGGGCAATCACCCAGCCTACCACCATCAGCAGCGCCCCCCCGGCTATGGCAAAGGCCATAGAGGTATGGACCGCCTTCTGGGTACCTTCGGTATCCCAGGCCCCATACAGCTGGGAGATAATCACCGCCGCGCCGGAAGAGATTCCCACAAAAAGTCCCACCAGGAGATTGATCAGAGTACTGGTGGATCCCCCCACCGCAGCCAGGGCTTCCTTGCCCACATAACGCCCCACAATAACGGCGTCGGCGGTGTTGTAAAGCTGCTGAAAGAATGTTCCCAGCAGAATGGGGAAGAAAAAGGACAGCAGCGTTTTCCAAATCACGCCGCCAGTGATGCTGTTCTCCCGAGGGAGAGTCTGTTCCACAGGATATACCTCCTCAAACTTAAAAGCTGCAATGCATCAGGATAGCACAACTTCCTTCTCTTGTCCAGGGGCGGTTTTCTCCAGGGAGTCGAATCGAGGACTACAATTCGTCCAAAGTCAGGCCGTAGGCAGGGAAAAACTCCTCCAGAAACGTATCTGCCTCCGGCAAGGCCATGGCCCGGATGGAGGCAAGGGTGGTCTCATAGGCCCGGTCAAATTCGTGGCTGCCGGCGTTTTTTTCCTCCTGGCATTTCACCAGGGCAGACAGCTTGTCCGCCGCCTTCACCAGGGGAGCGTATTCCCCGGGAATATCAAACCAGGGGGCAAAGTCTTCCTTCATCTCCTCCGGAAGCTTCCCCAAAAGGCGCCTGGAAGCCTGGGCCTCCACCGCTTTGTAGGCGTCCCGAAGCTGAGGGTTCTGGTACTTTACGGGAGTGGGAAGGTCCCCTGTGAGGATCTCGCTGCAATCGTGGTAGAGGGCGTAAAGCACAGCCTTCCCCGGGTCGTAATCCCGCCCGAACCGCCTGTTCCCCAATACCGCCAGGGCATGGGCCAAATAGGCCACCTCCAGGGTGTGTTCACTGAGGTTTTCCGGGCGGGAGCTGTGCATCAACCCCCATCTGGAGATGTGCTTCATACGGCTGAGCATGGCGAAAAAACCGGTTTTCACAAACAGATCCTCCTATCGGCATAGGCGGCGCCGGGCCAGGGTGCGGGAGGCCCTGAAAATGTTGGCCCTTTGTCCACTGATGGTATTGTAGCATAAAAAAGAGAGGGTGGAAACAATTTTGCCCTTTTTTGCCACTTCTTTCTATGATACAATGTATTTTGGAATATTTTGGGGATACCCTAACAGGGATACCCTCAGAAAACACAGCGAGGTGCAACGCATGGAACATATCCTGAGGCCGGGGAAGGCCCGGACAGGGCAGGTTTTTCTTCTGGGCCTGTTTGTGGCGGCTGCCGCCTTTCTCCCTTATCTCATCTATGATAAGGGATACTTTTTCTTTTACGGGGACTTTAACGTCCAGCAGATCCCCTTCTACCAACTGGCCCATCAGGCCATTCGGGAAGGGAATATCTGGTGGAGCTGGAAAACAGACCTGGGCGCCAACTTCATCGGTTCCTACAGCTTCTATCTGCTCTTTTCTCCCTTCTTCTGGCTCACCCTCCCCTTTCCCACCAGCTTTGTGCCCCACCTGATGGCACCTTTGCTGATGCTGAAATCCGCCTGCGCCGCCGTCACTTCCTATTGGTATCTCCGGCGGTTCGTCCGGGACGGGGACTGGGCGGTGTTCTGCTCTATGCTCTACGCCTTCTCCGGTTTTTCGGTTTACAACATCTTCTTCAACCATTTCCACGAAGCCATCGTCTTCTTCCCCCTCCTCCTGATTGGGTTGGAGAAGGCTATGACCGAGAACAAGCACGGGCTCTTCGCCCTGGCCATTGCCGCCAACGCCGTAGTGCACTCCAGCTTCTTCATCGGCCAGGTGTCCCTTGTCCTCCTCTACTTCCTCCGCCGTCTCACCTCCCCCCAGTGGCGGCTTACCGTAAAGAAGTTTTTCTCCCTGGCCACTGAGTCGATACTAGGGATGGGGCTTGCTATGTTCGCCTTTCTCCCCTCAGTGCTGGCCATTGTGGGCAATCCCCGCACCACCGACAGCAACCTTCTGCTGGGTACCAGCCTATGGTACTATTCCAACCCTCAGCGCTATCTGGGTATCCTCCACAGCCTTTTCTTCGCCCCGGATATGCCCGCCCTCAACAACTTTTTCCCGGACCACGGCGCCCAGTGGTCCTCCCTTGCCGCCTACCTTCCCCTGGTGGGGGCTGTGGGAGTGCTGGCCTACTTTTTCGCCGCCCGGGGGAGCTGGCTGAAGCGAATGCTGGCGGTCTCAGCCATTCTGGCCCTGGTACCTATGGGGAACCACCTCTTTGTTCTGGAAAATTATTCCTACTATACCCGCTGGTTCTACATGCCCACCCTAATGATGGTCCTGGCAACCGCCATCGCCCTGGAAAACATCGATAAAGCGAAATTCACCAAGGCGATCCAGGTCACCGGCGTTGTCATCGCCATTATTCTGGTAATGGTGGGGTTAACCCCCAAGCGGGTGGACGGGGAATGGAAGTTCGGAATATACCGGTACCTGGAAAAATTCCTGGCTACCGGTTCCCTGACCCTGGTGTTCTTCCTCATCACCGCTTTCCTCATTCGGCGCTGCCGTCACAACCCACGCTTTAAGGAACAGTTCTGTTCTGCCATTCTGGTGAGCTGTTTCGTCTTTACCTTCACCATGATGCTCATCGGCAAGGCCACCTATTCCGACAACCGCTGGATCACCAACTCTGCCCTGCCGGGGCGTGGGGTGATGGACATGAATGAAGACGGAGAGTTCGCCCGCAGCGATGTATACCAGGGCAACGACAACCTGGCTATGTACTGGGACCTGCCCAATATTCAGTGTTTTCACAGCGTGGTCCCCACCTCCATTATGGAATTCTATCCTGAAGTGGGGGTAAAGCGGGACGTCTCCTCCAAGCCGGACGCCAAATACGTCCATCTGCGCAGCCTTCTTTCGGTGAAATGGCTCTACATCCCGGTGGAGGAGAAGGAACAGTCCCCCATGCGGGGCTTCACCCTGGTGGACACCCGTCTGGGCTACAACATTTATCAAAATCAGAACTGGCTGCCTATGGGCTTCTCCTATGACCGCTATATCAGCGAAGAGGAGTGGGAGGCCCTCCCCACTGACTACAAATCCAGAGCCCTCCTCCACGCTATTTACCTGGACAAGGAGGCAGAGGAACGCCACAAGGACATCCTGGAACCGGTGGAACCGGACTGGCAGGGGGACCTGGCCGCCGATATGATGGAACTGGATGTGGCGGACCGGGCCATGATGACCTGCGACAGCTTTGAGATCGATAACAAAGGCTTTACCGCTACCTCCAACTTTGGCACCGAACGGCTGGTCTTCTTCTCGGTGCCCTACGACAGCGGGTGGAGCGCCACCGTCAACGGGGAACCCGCCCTCATTGAAAAGGTAAATGTGGGCTTCATGGCGGTGCGGGTCCCTGCCGGAGCCTCTGAGATCCGGTTTGAGTACACCACCCCCGGTCTCATCCCTGGGGCCATCTGCTCCGGCGTTTGCCTGGTGCTTCTGGTGGTATACCTCTTGATCGCCTCCCGGATGAAACCCTGCCCCATCCCGCCCCAGGACTACGATCCCGCCTTCTACCTGGAGCGGCCCATCCACCCGGTATTCCAGGACGGAGAATTCCAGGAGCGGATCGACAGCGAGGATCCAGCTTCTTCCTCTGGTGAAGAGGGTAAAACCGTTGAGGAGGAGCCTTCTTCCGATTCTTCTTCCTTCCAGCCCCCCGCTGAGGAAGGAGCTCCCGGGGAAACTGCCCCGGAAACCCCCGAGCCGGAGGCAGGACCCAGCCACCCTGAGATGCCCTAGAGAAATGACCTCAGGCCAAAAGGCATCATAAGGAGGGAGCGGGATGAAAGACAAATCGGAGACGGTCCTCTGTCTGGATCAGATTGAAGCCGGGGTTTACAGGGAGCTGAAAAAACATGGCTTCCGGAAATCCGGCAGGACCCTTCACCGCTTTGTTTCGGGAGACATCTCCCAGGTGGTAAATTTTCAGTGCGGCCAAAGCTACCGGGAAGAGACTCATTTGATGTGGGTAAACCTGGGGATCCGGGTGCCAGAGTGTTGTGAAAAGAGCTTCTTCCCTTCTGAACCTCTAAAAAAACACTACAAGGAATATGAATGCAATATCCGCTCCCGGCTGGGGAGCATCGACGGGACAGCGGAGCGATGTTTTGACCTGAGTGAAGGCTCAGGGGAGGCACTTCCTGAAATCCTCCGGGATCTGACGGAAAAGGTGCTGCCGGTTTTTGACCTTCTCTCCTCCCGGGAGGCCATCCTGGCCCATCGGCGGGAATACCCCTCCTTTGACATCCTTTTCCGGCACCTGATCCTTCTGGATGAGGCCATGATCTATGGCCATCTGGGGGATTTGGAAAAGGCCCGGGAGCGGTTTGACACCTATTACCAGGAGTTCCGGGCTACCTTCCTGGATGAGGAGACTAACGGCAGACAGGTCTACCTTCGAAAAGGCCAGCGCCTTATCACCGGAGGACAGGACATCACCGCGGAGGAAGACGGCTGGTTCACCGTCTACGGTGGAAACCGGGGACACATGGAGTACCTGGACCGGTTGGCTGTAAAACTGGGATTTCGGGAAAAATAAATTGCCAAGAACACAAAAAAGCCAAGGCGTATTGCCTTGGCTTTTTTGTGCGTGAGTCTTATTCCATGACCCCGGCGGCTCTCAGCACCGGAAAAAGCACTTCTTCATTCCAGGAGTAGAGAGCGGTGGGATCGGCAGGCTCATAGAGAACCGGCACTTCTCCCTGGGCGGGAGCCCGGTAAAGGACACATTCCTTTGCGCCCCAGTCGGTAAAGCGGTACTCCACCTCATTGACAATAATGATGGAATAGATGGAGTTCTCATAAAACTCCCCTGTGATCTGTTCCTCGGGGGGAAGAGGGGCTGCACCACCCAGGAGGGCCAGAGTCTCCTCCACCGCGGCAGGGTCGGTAAGGGGGTAAACCTCTCCTCCCCCCTCTCTCCCAACCCGTCCAACAGACACGGTGTACCCGTCAGGAGAATCCTCCAGAAGTGGGGCATAAGCCTCGCATTTAACATCACCCTGGGAAGATGGGGCATCCTCACCCTGGGAAGATGGGGATGACTGGGGCGGCTGAGAACTCCACTCCGATGCGCTGGAGATCTCACTCTGGGTCCCGCTTTCAGAAGCGGAGGAGGATACTGCCTGAGAGGATTCCTGAGAGGAGGATTGTGACTGGGATGAGATCGTCTCTCCCCCGGCGCACCCCGCCAGGAGGGAAACGGCCAGCAAAAGCGGCACGGTACAGCGCAAAATAGAGTTCATGTTCTTAGCTCCTTTCCCTGGGGTTTCTGGGCTGAAAAAGTCCCCTGCCCTTTACTCACTCAGTGTCAAAAATCCCGTCCTTTGATGCATCAGCAGGGAAAATTCTTCATTTGGGGCCGCCTTCCCAAGTTTGACAGCACCCTGGGCGGGGGGTATAATACCAGTGATACCAAGTGATCCTGGAAAAGGAGGCACCGTTATGAGACCGGACATTCTGAAAGCCTACGGGTTAAAAAACACCCCCGGGCGCCGTGCGGTGCTGGAGGTTTTGGAGGGAAGCGAAGGCCCTATCACCGCCGAGGAGGTCTACCGCCGGATTCTGGCGGCAGAGGGCCCAGGGGACAAAACGGAGAGCGGCGTCTGTCTTTCCACCGTCTACCGCACCCTTTCCACCCTTGCAGAAAAGGGGCTTCTTCTGCGGAGCGCTGGCCGGGAGGGCACTCTCTCCTACCAGTTGAAAGGAATGGGCCACCGCCACTACCTTATTTGTACCCGGTGCGGCGCCACGGTGCCCATTAGCGGCTGCCCTCTGGAAGAGCTGGAGCGGGCTCTCGGGGACAGCACCGGCTTTGCCATCACCGGCCACAGTCTGGAGCTTTACGGTCTCTGCCCCCGCTGCATCGGCGATGGAAAGGATCCTGCAATCAAACGCTGACATAAAGGAGGTTCCGCCGTGGATTGGGATGGATTTCTGGCTTTCCTGGGGACCATGGAACAGCTGAAATGTGCTCACCGCCACTGTACCAATTCCCAGGGGGGACCGGAAAGCGTGGCAGATCACAGCTGGCGTCTGGCCGCCATGGCCTTGCTGCTGGAGCCGGAATTCCCGGAAGTGGACATGAACCGGGTGATCCGGATGTGCCTGGTCCACGACCTGGGGGAGGCTGTGACAGGGGATATCCCCACCTTTCGGAAAACTTCCCGAGATGAGGAAACCGAAAATCAGGCGGTGGCGGGTCTTCTCTCCTCCCTGCCGGAGAATTCCCGCCGGGAGTGGGAAGGGTTGTTCCAGGAAATGAACGCCCTGGAGTCCCCGGAAGCCAAGCTCTGCAAGGCCCTGGACAAGCTGGAAGGGGTCATTCAGCATAATGAATCCCCTATCTCCACCTGGGAGGAACTGGAATACGCCCTCCAGCGGGACTACGCCTGGAAAGAATCCGCCTGGTTCCCCCAGACCAAGGCTTTGCGGGAGGCGGTCCTCCGGCAGACCGAAAAAAAGATCGCAGGAGGAAAATAACATGGAAACCCAAAAACTCTATGAGGCGGACAGCCACCTCCGGCGCTGCCAGGCGGTGGTACTGGATTGCTTCCCGGATCAGAACGGATTTCGGGTGGTGCTGGACCGCACCATCTTTTTCCCCGAGGGAGGCGGTCAGCTCTCCGACGGAGGTACCATTGGAGATGTTGAAGTCACCGAAACCCACGAAAAAGATGGCCGTATCCTCCACTTTACTCGAGAAGCCCTCCCACCGGGAGCTGTGGTGGACTGCCTTCTGGACTGGCCCAGGCGGCTGGACCATATGCAGCAGCATACGGGGGAGCACATTCTCTCCTGGGCCTTCTGGAAACTGCTGGGGGTCCACAATGTAGGATTCCATATGGGGACCGATATTGTCACCATCGACCTGGACCGGGAGGTGACCCAAGAGGAAGCCCAAGCTGCCGAGGAGCTGGCCAATGATCAGGTGTTTCAGGATCTTCCCGTTCTCTGCCGCACTGCCTCCCCTGAGGAGATGGAGCACCTTCCCCTCCGGAAGAAAACCGAAAAATTCTCCGGGGACCTGCGTCTGGTGGAAGTGGAGGGCGGAGACCTCTGCACCTGCTGTGGCACCCACGTGAAGCACACCGGCGAAATCGGGATGATCAAAATCATCCGTCTGGAGCGCAATAAAGGAGGCAGCCGGGTGGAGTTCCTCTGCGGAGGCCGCGCCCTCCGGGATTACCGGCTGAAAAACCATGTGATCCAAGAGGCCGGAGCTGCCCTTTCGGTAAAGGAAGCGGAGGTACCCCTGGGAATCCGCCGCCTGAAAGGGGAACTCGCCGGAGCAGGGGCCGCCCTTCGGGAGCGGAGCCGTCTTCTCACCGAAATGTACGCCAAAGAACTGCTGGCTGGGACCCCCGAGAAAAACGGAGGACGGACCATCGTCACCTGCCAGCCGGACCTGGATTCCAAAGAAGCGAAAATGCTTTTAAATCTTCTTGTCCAGGTCCCCGGTACCGCTGCTGTGATCCTCTACCCTGCACCAGGGGAGAAAGCGGGGCAGCCAGGGCGTCTCTGTTACCTTTTAGGTCGAGCCCCCGACAGCACTGCCGACTGCAAATACCTCTGCGACGCCCTCAACGGCCTTTACAACGGCAAAGGAGGCGGCAGAGGGGACTTTGCCCAGGGATCTGGAAAATTGGAACCCACTTGGCAGGAAACCGCCACCGCTTTGTACAAGTTAATTTAAAATAAATCACTTTCCCGGAGATACCGGCGCTTTTCCCCTCCCCACTGGGGAAAGTTCTTGGCTCCACCGGCTAAAAGCGGACAGAGAAAGGAGAATGCTTATGAACCGCGACCGACTGATCCAAAGCATTACAGTACTCTACCACAGCAGCATTCGCATCCTTGGTGAAAAAACCGTCTACGCCGATCCTTTCGGAGTTGTCGGAGAACCCCGGGATGGCGACCTAATCCTGATCACCCACGGACATTATGACCACTTCTCCCCTGAAGATATTGAAAAGGTGAGAAGCGCCAACGCCGTAATCGTGGTACCTGAGGATCTTCGGGACCGCGCAGGGGAACTGGGGTTCACCCCGGAGAAGATTATCACCCTGGCCCCCGGGGAAAGCTGTCAGGCCGCAGGACTGACAATAGAAACCGTAGCCTCCTACAACACCAACAAACCCAACCATCCCAAAGCCAACCGCTGGTTGGGGTATATTCTTATCATGGACGGGTCCCGGTACTACATTGCCGGAGATACCGACATCACCCCCG
>JAHZBJ010000048.1:0-934 GCA_019423445.1 Oscillospiraceae bacterium | reverse complement strand
GTTGGTAAACGCTATTCATCCTGTTGTTGCGGTACCTACCCATTACGCTGCTATTGTGGGCTCGGTAAAGGACGCCGAGACCTTCCTAGAACTTCTGGATCCTTCTATCCGGGGCGTCCAGCGGATGGAGCGCACAGCTAACTAAAAGATGATAGAGAGACCCCCATCTCCGTTTTTCTTTGGAGATGGGGGTTCTTTTTGACTCACTGTTTATACTCCTACAATCATCAGAATGTTTTCCGCGTCCGGATCTTTCAGCACCGTATAGCGTGTTACTTTTTTCTGCACGCCATTGATTTTGAATAGTTCTTCCAGAACAGCTTTGCTGTTAATTACAAACTCATTCTTCCGTCCATTTCCTTCTTTTCCCCTTGTGATTGCAAGGGAATTCTCTGTTCTCTCCTTTAAGAGTCTAATCCCGATGCACAGCTTTCCAGACTTTTTCCCCTGAAGCATCTCGACATACGGATACTGCGCAATATTCTTCACCAGCTGGCATGCCGCCGCATTGAGAGAAAGCCTCCCAAAGCCCACGCTTGCATATGGCGTTCCTCTTCCTTTAATGTCTCCCGAGATCTTGACTACTTCCCAATCCATTCTGTCCCCTCCTTTTTCTTCTATTTTATATTTTTATTGTCAATATTGATTTTGAGTTTTTTGAGTTTTATTGCAATTTTTTAATTCAAATCAAAAAGCGCCGCACGTAGAGTGCGGCGCTTTTTGATTTGAATTTTCTATTACGGGCGGTTGATTTTCTCCAGAGTAATATCCTCGATGGTGGCGCATCCTGTCATTTTCATGGTATCACGAAGCTGTGCAATAACCTGTTCCATGTACAGACGGACTCCCTCCGCCTTGCCACCGTAGGCAGCGGTGACCAGCGGACGGCCGATGAGGACTGCATCCGCCCCCAGAGCCAGCATCTTAAAGACGT
>JAHZBJ010000047.1:14200-14678 GCA_019423445.1 Oscillospiraceae bacterium | reverse complement strand
AATATGTTCTGACTGTCTGGAAGAGGTGCAATATGAAGATCGCGGTATGTATCAAGCAGGTGCCGGCTTCTCAGGATGCCAAAATGGACCCGCAAAGAGGGACGTTGATCCGAAACGGGGTGGAGATGGCCGTCAATCCCTATGATCTGGCGGCTGTTGAAGCTGCTCTCCGTCTCCAGGAGAGTTTGGGCGGAGAGGTCACGGCGTTTTCCATGGGGCCGGAATCTGCGGAAACTGTTCTGAGAGATGCTTGTGCTATGGGAGTGAACGAAGCGGTGCTGGTTTCGGACCGTGTTTTTGCCGGAGCGGATGTTCTGGCCACTTCCCATACCTTGGCCCAGGCGATACGTTCCCGGGATAATTTCCAGATAATTGTCTGCGGACGGCAGACGACCGATGGGGATACCGCTCAGGTTGGGCCGGCAATCGCTGCCCAGTTGGGAATCCCCTGCATCTGCGGGGTTCGGGAGATACGGCA
>JAHZBJ010000047.1:9556-14190 GCA_019423445.1 Oscillospiraceae bacterium | reverse complement strand
CTGGCTGCAAAGAAGAAGGAGATTAAAAGAATGACTTTGGCGGATATGGAGGACCGTGAGCCAGAGCACTATGGGTTGGACGGCTCGCCCACCCGAGTGGTGGAGATTTATCCGCCGCCCCAGAGGGCCAGGGGACTCCGGCTGGCGGATGATCCGGAGGAGTTGACGGCACAGCTGATGATGAAGCTGGCCACGGTGCGTGACAGAAGATTTGAGGATGCGGTATGGAAAGAATAGTTGTGAATCGCCGGCGGTGTACAGGCTGCGGTGCTTGTCAGGCGGTATGCCCTTTTTCCGCCATCCGGATGGAAGAGATAGCGGTGATTACCGATGCGTGTCAAGCGTGTGGTTTTTGCATCTCCGCCTGTCCCGCCGAAGCCATAGAGCGGCTCGGCACAAAAGGGCATGGAGGGGATCTTTCCGGCTGGAGGGGAATCCTGGTGTTCGCTCAACAACAGAACAGCGGTTTCCATCCAGTGGTGTTTCAGATGCTGGGAAAGGCAAAGGAACTGGCCGAGAAGGTGGGAGAACCTGTATACTGTGTGGCGGTGGGTTCTGGAATCCAGGTATCCTCCCTGGCCGGCTATGGCATAGAGGCAGTCTATCTTTATGATGACCCATGCTATGCCGATTTCCGTTCCGACTGCTACGGGGAGGCAATCTGTCATTGTGTGGAGGAATTGCGCCCTTCTACGGTGCTTTTTGGAGCGACCCTGGAGGCCAGAAGTTTGGCGCCCATCCTTTCGGTGCGCTTTGGAACAGGCTTGACAGCAGACTGTACAAGTCTTATGATGGATGAAACAGGAAATTTGCTTCAAATACGTCCTGCCTTTGGGGGCAATATCATGGCCCGGATCATTACCGATCACACCCGCCCGCAGATGGCTACGGTTCGGGAAGGGGTAATGAATCCGGCGGTTGCCGAAGGAGCCGGGATGGGCGAGGTGCGGCGGCGCAGTGTTTCTCGAGCCCTGCAAAATTCCGGAATTTCGGTGCTGGAGCGGCGGAAAAAACAGGATCAGATGGACATTGCCCAGGCCCAGGTCCTGGTAGCCATCGGCAGAGGTGTAAAGCGCAAAGAGGATATTCCCCTCTTTGGGCGTTTGGCGGAGTTGCTGGGAGGGGAGCTGGCCTGCTCCAGGGCCCTGGTGGAAAAAGGGTGGATGCCGATTCACCGGCAGATCGGCCTCAGCGGGAAGTCAGTGCGGCCACAGCTTCTAATTGCTTTGGGAATTTCCGGTTCGGTGCAGTTTCAAGCTGGCGCGGCAGGAGCGCAGCGGATAATTGCCATCAACAGCGATCCGGCAGCGGAAATCTTTTCTCTTGCCCACTGGTTTGCAGTGGGAGATATCTATGAAATTGTGCCGAAACTGATTCAGGCCCTGGAAATCCCCTAGATGCTACAGGGCCCGGGAAAAAAGAAAGAGGTGGTCCGATGGACCAGATGACACGGTTTTATCAGAAAAACGGTTTGGTGATTATGCGCCTCGCCAGGGATCTCTACTCCCTGGAGGTTGGGGAAAGACTGCCTACCATTGTTAGCTATGCAGAGGAAATTGGAACGGGTCATGGAACGATTCAGACAGCAATCGCTTACCTGCTGGAACAAGGCTGTATGACCCTGGAAAAACAGGGACACAAGGGAACTCTCATCACTTCCTTGGATAAGGAGCGGCTTTGGTCCTTTACGGGATGGAATGCTTTGCTGCTGGGCTGTCCTTTTCCCATGGGAAACTATATCAATTCGATGATCGGAGCAGTGGATTTTGCTTTTAAAGAGGCAGGGGTCCCATTCATTATGGGGTATAGCATCGCTGCTCATAACCGGATGTTGGGGCTGAAAAATGACCATTATTCCGTTATTATCACGACAAAGCTTGGAATGGAAGTGAGCCGTGCTGAATATCCCGACGTGGAGATCGCTCTGGAACTTCCCAACTGTATATATGCCAGTCCCTATTCGCTGATCCATACCATACGGGATTTCCATGGCATTCAGGATGGAATGCGTATTGCCACGAATGTTCGGTCTGCTGAACAGAATTTCCTTTCCATGGAACTGACCAAGCGCTACAAGCTGGAAATGGTGGAAATGACTTACAGCGAATCGGTCAAGGCATTGCGAGACGGGCGGGTGGATGGCCTCTTGAATCGGGAAGATACTTTTACCCTTGCCTATCAACGGCGTGAATATCACTTTCCGTATTATATCTACTCCCTGGAGGATCTGGGCTATGACCGCGCAGGCACCATTCCTGTTTTGGCTGTCAAAGGGGATAACTATGGTTTGGCCAGGCTGCTCCGAAAGGTCCTTGATCCTGAAAAAATCGCCAAGATGCAGGCGGATATTCTGTCTGGGAAATTGGAACCGACGTTTTTCTGATATTCCACGGAGAAAAGAACTATGTCTTTGGATATAATACACAAGTTCTCAGTTTGTCTCTTAGGCAGGCCTCTGAAAAAGCGGACGACACTAAAATTGTCCTTGTGATACTGTAAGCACAGTGATATAATGACATTGTAATCAATATTACAATATATTGTAAAATGTAAATGTATCAATTGAGACTAAGTTTCACATACATAAAAAGCCAGAAACAAGAAACCGGAGAAGCATTTCAGATTTTAAATAATTTACGGAAAATGGTAAAATAGCGTTTGTTTTCCCTTTAAAAACTTCTCTGCTGCGGGAAAGAAAAGGGGACAGTCGAGCCCCAGAACGCCGCCAGCCGGGAGATTTCCTTCCAGGATGGAGGAGATGGTTTCGGCAACGGGAAAGCTGAAGGAAAGCAGTTGAAGGGGATATTCTCAAGAGGTTTTCGTTTTGTTGTAGCGATTTCTGAAGGGGAAAGAGAATTTGAAACAAATTTACGGAATACAGTAAAATGCTGTTTTATAAATTAAAACAGATATAAAACAACTGTACAATGAAATGAATTTTGAGATGTTGTGATTATAAATCTCGTGTGTGTATGTGCATAAGTGATAAGTGCCCTATTTCCTGATTTGTTATGGAACAAACAATTTACAGTAATTTGTATATAGTTCCCTGCAAGGAGAAAGGAGATAGAAATGGAAAGGTCCGTAGTATCGATTGTCAAAAACCCGTGTGTTCCCGACGCGACTCAGATCGAAAAAATGGTCAACCAAGTATTGGATCAGCTGGGCGGTCTGGGAAAAATCATCAAGAAGGGGGATTTTGTAGCGATTAAGGGGAATTTCTTCGCTCCGTATCCTCCAGCGGTTATTGTGGATCGCCGGGTGGTTTATGCTTTCATCAAAGCGATCAAGGCGGCGGGAGCAGTCCGGGTGGTGCTTTGTGAAGCCGTCAGTGTGGGAACGAAGCTGGGACGGGGACAATCCACCGAGTTTGTTCTTTCCGAGATGGGAATTCGGGATGCCGCTCAGGCCGCAGGAGCGGAAGTTCTCTGTCTGGAGGATGACCAGCGGGTTACTGTGGCGGTTCCGGGGGGAAAGAACATCGGAGAAATCAATTACCCCAAGACCCTTTATGATTGTGATGTCCTCATCGACCTGGCCTGTCTGAAAACCCATGCCATGACGTTGGTCACGCTGGGGCTGAAGAATTTCCAGGGGATCTTGGATGACGCTCAGAAATACTATGCCCACCGGGATGACTTCGAACAGAAGATCGTGGATATTTTTAAGATCCGCAAGCCGGATTTGACCCTTATCGATGGACTGATCGGTATGGAAGGCAATGGCGCAGGGGAACACGGTGTTCCGCACCCAATGAACATTCTCATTGCCAGCACGGACGTGGTTGCTGCCGATGCCGTTGCCACGGCCTGCATGGGGATCGACGATGTTCTTCTGGTAGCCACCACCCGTCTTGGCCAGTATGACGGGATCGGAAATGCTGACCTAGATAAGATCGACATTATCGGGCCGCCTATCGCGGAGGTGCGGGAGGTCTTTGATCTTCCGGTCTCCTACAAGCTCCCCATCGACCGGCGCCTCACCGGGCTGCACCCCAACGTGGACGTCCGCATCGGCGGAGCCTGCAAGCAGTGCTGGGGGCTGGCGGCGGGGATCGCAAGGACCCTCTCCCTTTTTAAGAACAAAAACTTCATGCTGCTGGTGGGGAGCGACCCCAAAGTCCCCGGCCCGCTGACCTGCGACCTGGACAACGTCATCGTCTTCGGCGACTGCGCCTGCGCCGCCACCGGACGTGTTAAGGAAATCCGCAATCAGATGCTTCTTGAGAACAAGGGGCTGCTGGCGCCGGGCTGCCCGCCCTACCGCCCCGCCTCCGCCAAGCTGGAGGAGTACCTGATCTCCCGGGGGATGATCACCAGGGAGGTGCTGGAAAAGGGCAACGAGAAGGCGGTAGCCAAGACTTACGCTTACTACAAATCTATGGATCCTACTTGGATTCCCAAAAGTGAGCAGTGAGACGTGTCGAAAATCAATTCCGTTAGAGATTCCCGGAAGGGAGAACAATATATCAACAGGAGGGACAACTCATGCATGTACTGAAAGAGAAAGCGGTTGCAGACTTTATCGCTCTGGTGGGCGAGAACGAGGCCGGCAACACGGCCCTGATGAAAATTCTCATGGGCGAGATGGAGCCGGACGCGGGCAGCTTCAAGTGGGGCGTTTCCACGAGCCAG
>JAHZBJ010000047.1:0-9546 GCA_019423445.1 Oscillospiraceae bacterium | reverse complement strand
CGAGAACAGCGTACATACCGACGAGACTGCCCTGAAGGGCGGCGAGGGGTATAACCGCAGCTTTGCCAAATCCTTTGGCGTCTACACCAACCCCCTTCCCATTGCGGTGGTGGATGTCCACAACACCGAGGAAGTTGCCAAGGTTCTGAAGTATTGCAACGAGAACGATATTAACGTCATCCCCCGTACCGGTATGTCTTCCGGTGAGGGCCTGCTGGAGGTCCGGGACCCCAACACCATCATCCTTGATGGTGCCCCCATGAACAAGATCATCAAGATCGATACCTACAACATGATGGCAACCTGCGAATGCGGTGTTCCCCTCCATGTGCTGGAGGACCTGGTGCGCAAGGACGGTCTGACCACCGGTCACAGCCCGCAATCCCAGCCGGTGGCTTTCATGGGCGGTTTGGTGGCCACCCGGAGCATTGGCCAGTTCTCCACTTATTATGGTGGGATCGAGGATATGCTCTGTGGTCTGGAAGCGGTTATGCCAGACGGCCGCGTTATCCGTATCCGCAATGTCCCCAGAAGGGCCTGCGGCCCCGACCTGCGTCACCTTTTCCTGGGATGCGAGGGAGGACTTGCCTTTATTACGGAAGTGACGGTGAAGCTGTTCCCCTATTATCCCGATTATATGTGGATGGGCGGCTATATCGTCAAGGATATGGAAACCGGGTTCAAGGCAGTCCGCGCCGTGATGACCCGCGGCTATAAACCCTCTGTGGTGAGACTTTACGACAAACCGGATATCGATTACAACTTCGGCAGCGTCGAGCTCAAGGACGAGGAAGCCTTCATGTTCTTCACCTGCGAAGGGCCGGAGGCAGTGGCTCGCGCCAATGGGGAAGGCATCCACCAGGTGGCTCTGGAATTTGGCGGTGAGTACATCGGCACCAAGGCGGTGGAGCACTGGATGGAGCACCGCAACGATGTCTGCAAGCTCATCGGCAGCGAGGCTCTGCATCAGCGTTACCGTGAGAAGAAAATCTATTACGCCACCACCGAGATCTCTGCCAACTGGTCTGAAATCGCGGAAATCTATAAGGATGTTGTCACCAATGTGCCCAAGAAAATCGATAACCTGGTGATGCTGGGCGGCCACGTTTCCCACAGCTATATCAACGGCACAAACATCTACTTCGTCTACCAGCTGAAGATCAACACGCCGGAGGCTTTCTACGACGAGCACTCCGCCATTGTGAACGCTATCTGCGAAGAGGTCCTCAAATATCCTACCGGAGGCGCGGTACACCACCATGGCATGGGCAAGCAGAGAGTTCATTTTGCCCCTCAGGAGCACGGCAGTTCCTTTGCCCTTCTGGAAGATGTCAAGAACATGATGGACCCCAAGGGAATCATGAATTACGGTGTCCTTATTCCCAAATACGATAAATAACCCAAGGTAAACAGGTACATACTCCCTGCCGCGTTTGTCCTGCACGGCAGGGAGATAATCCCTTAATTCTGCAAAACCTTTCCCACAATTACCGAACCACAGATGTGCAGTAAACATGGTCCGAATTCAACGAAAAGGAGGGTCTATCATGAGCAAATATCTTGTGGGAACCGACAGTGGCACTCAGAGCAGCCGGGTCATTATCTTCGATACCGAGGGGAATATCGTGGCAAAAGGCTCAGCAAAACACCCGGATCTGATCCTGGAACGTCAGGGCTGGTCCGAGCATGGCGAGGAAGACTGCTGGAAAGGTTTTTGCGAAGCGGCTAAAGATGCGCTGAACAAGTTTAAGGGAAATCCAAAGGACATTATTGGCATTGGCTTTTCAAGTCAGCGCGGGGTTACATACTGCTTAGACAAGGACGGAAACCAATTGCAGAGGCCGATCAGCTGGATGGACCAGCGGATGGCTTATGGAATTGAAAAGATGGATCGTGAGATTCCCCCCTTCTGGCAGTTCCTGCGCTATTATTCCAAAGCCAACTGGACCAAGGTGAACCGGCCGGAAATTTTCGACAAGACCGATAAATGGCTTACCAACGGCGGCTATCTTGGGTACAAATTGACAGGGGAATTTGTGGATACCATTGCCAACCAGAACGGCGGCTTCCCGGTGGACAAAACAAAATTTGCCCTCCATGACGAAGATTGGGCCTATGAGTGTGTGGGCACCCGCCGTGACCAGCTCCCCAAGATGTTCCTTCCCGGCGAGGTCATGGGGTATGTTTCCGCCCAGAGCGCCGCGGAAAGCGGACTGCCCCAGGGTTGCCCGGTGATTGCCTGCGCTGGCGATAAGCAGGGCGAGGTTCTGGGAGCCGGGTGCATCGAGAATGGACAGTGCTATATCACCTTCGGCACATGTACCTCGCTGGATATAGTGGCCCCGGTGGATCGCCCATCTCCGGATCTCAGCTATCTTGTGTATATGGCCTGCCGTCCCCATCAGTACAACTATGAGGCGTCCCTGTCCAAGGGCTACTGGCTGATTTCCTGGCTCCGGGACAACATGGGTATGGATTTGGCAACCGAAGCCAAAGCCCGGGGTGTCAGCATTGAGGAGCTGCTGAATTGGGAAGCCGCCGACGTGCCCGCCGGCAGCGAAGGCCTGATTATCATTCCCGACTGGTGGGTTCCTCGTTGCCGTCCCAACGGCAAGGGAATGATTTTCGGATTTGACGACCGCCACAAGAGAAAACATATCTTCCGCGCCATGATCGAAGGCATCTCCCAGCAGCTTAAAATCAACACGGACATTATGTGCAGTCAGATCGACGGCAAGGTAACGGAGATCCGGGCCGGCGGCGGAGGAAGTTTGAGCCCCATCACCATGCAATCCACTGCGGATATCTTCGGAGTCCCGGTGCGCCGTACCCATACTTCCGAGACTTGTGCCCTTGGCGCGGCCATCAGCGCCGCCGTGGGCAGCGGTGTTTATAGCACCTATGAAGATGCTGTGGCCCACATGGTAAGCGAAGGTGAAGTGTTTCATCCCATCCCTGAAAATGTGAAGCTCTACCGTGAATTGCGGGAGAAAGTACATATGAAGGCTTATTCTGCCATGAAGCCCATCTTTGATGACCTCGTGGAGCTTACCGGCCAGAAATAATTCTTTGCAGGAATACGACCATAAGTCCTTTGTCACTGTGAGAAATATGAGAAGAAAGAAGACAACAGGAGGGTAACTATGGCAACGAAAGAAAAGATTCCCGGCAGAGGTATGCTACTTACATCCTTCGGATGGATTGCGATTCTATTGTCCTATTTTGGCACCTTCGCCCTGGGTCTGATCCTGCCTTATATGTGTGAGGAGATGGGGGTGGACTCCGTCAGTCTGGGGTCCTCACTCAGCTCCCTGGCCTTTCTCGTGAAGGTTATCGTCTACATTCCCCTGGCTATGTTTGCCGCCCGGGCCAATCCGAAATACTTCCTGGCCATCGTGTATATCGTCCTGGGAGCCTCCTTGATCCTCCACGGTATGGCCAACAGTGTTACCGGCCTTTATATCGGCCGTATCATGATGGCTGCTGCCGGGTCCGGCATCATCGCTCCCCTGGCGCTGGTCAAGACCAACTGGATCCCCAAATCCCGCCTGGGAGGCCTCAACGGCATTGAGAATGCCGTAGGCACTGTGGGCCAGTATTTCGCATTGTCGGTCACGGTTCCCCTGATCGGCATTCTGGGTTCCTGGCGGTCGGTGCTGGCCGTTTTCGGCGGCATCGGCGTCATCATCGGTGTGCTCTGGATCGTCCTCTTCAAAGAAAATGAAGCAGTGGGCAAAATTGTCCCCGCCCAGAAGAAGCCCTTCTTCCATCCCATCGGCGAAGCCCTCAAGCACCGCTCGGTTTGGCTGCTGGGGATCGGCTGGCCCGGCACAACCCTGGTTTGGATTGCAATCACCACTTTCTGGCCCACCTACGCCGCCGAGGACCTGGGCATCAGCCTGGAAGTTTCCGGCGTTCTCCTGGGCCTTATCCCGGTAGGATCTATCATTGGCTCCCTCACCGCCCCCAAATTGGCGGATATGATCGGCGTGGATAAGCTCATGCTCTGGCCCTGGGGACTCATTCTGCCGGTGATGTACTTCCTGCCTCTGGTTATCCCGAATGTTCCTCTCATTGCCATCTGCTTTTTCATCGCGGGCTATGGCGCCTATGCCTTTGTGCCGGTGGCCATGACCCACGTCTATAAACTACCTGGGATCAGTCCTGCGGCAATTGGCGGCGGCATCAGTTTCATCCTCACGCTTACCAGCGTGGGCGGTACTCTGGCCGGCGTTCTGGTCAACGCCCTCAACGAGTCCATGGGCCTTGCCGGCGCTTTGAAGGTTTGCTGCCTTTCTCCTCTGATCTGGTTCGCCACCACCATCTTCCTGCCCGAGTACGGGCGCAAAGCCATGGCCAAGAAAGCAGCGGAAAAAGCCGCAGCGGAATAATAGCTAGACCCTGCACACATTTGTGGCGGTTCTGCACAGACGCTTCCCCGTCGGAATACCGGCGGGGAAGCGCTGGCGGCAATATGAAAGGGGGGGGAAAGCCCATGCTCGAATCCCAGTTCAGGGAAAAATTGGCGCAATTTGACCACCTTAAAAATTATGATATCGGTTTTCAGGAGAGAGAGGATCAGGTTGTGATCCTTACCGGCCAGGTGGATGTCTGGCAGCATGTCGTGGATATCGGGCATATTGCCGGGAGAATCCCCGGGGTATACAGCGTCCTGAACAATATTACAGTCAAAGGCCTGGAGATCCCGGTGCCTGATTATTCCCGGGAAATCCAAAAGGCAAGGGAAACCGGTGAAATCGCAGATGTGGACGTTCTGATCGTCGGCGCGGGGGTCAGTGGCTGTACGGTGGCCCGTACTCTGGCTCGACATGATCTGCGTATCGCCGTGGTAGATATGCATGACGATGTGTGCATGGGCGCTTCCAAGGCAAACTCCGGGGCGATCCATCCGGGGCATATGGCCAAGGCGGGCACACTGAAGGCAAAGCTGAATGTAAAAGGAAACGCCATGTATACGCAGCTCCAGCAGGAGCTGAAGTTCAATATGAAGCGCCGGGGCGGCTTCGGCATCGGTTATGATGAGGAGGACCGCAAGACGCTGCAATATATCGTGGATACCGCCAAGAAAAACGGGGTCCCGGGCTGCGGTTTTATCGATGTGGATGAGCTGCTTCGCATGGAGCCCAATATCAAGGGCCGGCCCATTGTCGCCACAATGAACACCACCATGGGAGCGGTGGAGCCCTATGAAGTGGTGGTCGCCTTGGCTAATAGCGCGGCCCTCAACGGTGTCCGCTTCATTCTGGGAGCCCAGGTGTACTGCATTGATATTCATGGAGACCGGGATTTCTCGGTTGTCACCAGAAAGGGACTGATCAGAACCCGCTACATCATCAACGCCGCCGGAGTTCATGCCGACGATGTGGCGGAAATGGTGGATGACAAGTTCTTCACCATTCACGCGCGCAGGGGAACGATTCCCGTTTTTGACAAGCGGATCAAATACCCCTACAGCCGCGGGGTGGGCGTAGTCTCAAAAACACGGAATGAGGAATCCAAGGGCGGCGGCTGCGGCGCTTCGCCGGAAGGAAACATCCACTCCGGTCCTTCGGCTACCGAAACTCCGTACAAAGATGATACCGCTACCTACAAAGCCGACTTGGATTATGCGCTTGCCCGGGCATACGATACAGTCGATTATCTCAAACCGTCGGATGTCATTACCTTCTTCACCGGAGTTCGGGCGGCAGATTACAAGGAAGACTTTATCATCGGGATGTCTAAAAAGGTCCCGGGCTTTTTGAACGTTGCGGCGATTCAGTCCCCCGGATTCGCTTCCGCCCCTGCCATAGCGGAAATGGTGGAGGGGATTCTTCTGGAGGACTGCAAAAATACCGGCTTCGAAGTCAAGGATAACCTCAGCTTTGATCCGGAACTTCAACCCAAGGCAAACTTCCGGAATCTCTCCCGGGAGGAGCAGGATGCTTTGATTGCCAAGAATCCCAAGTACGGGCATGTGATATGCCGGTGTGAAACAATCACCGAAGGCGAGATCCTGGACGCCATCCATTCTCCGGTGGTGCCTACCAGCGTTGATGGGATCAAGCGGCGCACCAGGGCAGGTATGGGCCGCTGCCAGGGCGGTTTCTGCCAGCAGAAAATTGTGGAGATTCTGGCCCGGGAGCTGGGCAAAGAGTGGGTGGAGATCAACCTGAAAGATGAGGGATCCTATATCCTTGCTGAGGAAACCCGAAAGGAGGCCGATGGCGAATGAAACAGATGACAGTGGATATTGCCGTCATTGGCGGAGGTCCGGCAGGCCTTGCCGCCGCAGCCGAAGCAAAAAGGCTGGGTGCGGAAAAAGTCCTTGTGATTGAGCGGGATATCCAGGCAGGAGGAATTCTGCGTCAGTGCATCCATGATGGGTTTGGCCTCCACCGGTTTGGCAAACGGATGTCCGGCGGTCAGTACGCCCAGTCCTTCCTGGACGATACCAAGGCCCTTGGCGTGGATTTCCTGTTGAACACCATGGTGCTGGAGGTGACGAAAGACCGGGTGATCTACGCCTGCAATGAGGCTGAGGGCATGGTGCGGATCAGCTGCGGAGCCATCATCCTGGCCATGGGCTGCCGGGAAAGAACCCGGGCCCAGGTGTTTATCCTGGGGACACGGCCCAGCGGTATCCTCACCGCCGGCGCGGTGCAGCGGTACATCAATATCGAGGGATATCTCCCCGGCAAACGGGCTGTCATTCTGGGCAGCGGTGATATCGGCCTCATTATGGCGCGGCGGATGACCCTTGAGGGAGTCCAGGTGGAAGGAGTATATGAAATCATGCCCACCCTGGGTGGACTGCGCCGGAATGCGGTCCAGTGCCTGGATGACTACGGTATCCCGCTGCATCTTTCCACCACTGTCACCCAGGTATATGGGGAAGAGCGGCTGGAACGGGTCACAGTACAGCAGGTGGATGGGGAACGGAAGCCTATTCCAGGTACCGAGCGGGATATCGAATGCGACCTGTTGGTACTGGCCGTAGGGCTGATCCCTGAAAACGAACTTTCTCTGGGGGCGGGTATCCAAATGGACCCTGTCACCAAAGGACCCCTGGTGGATGAGAGCCTGATGACCAGTATTCCGGGTATCTTTGCCTGCGGCAATGTGGCGGCTGTTTTCGATCTGGTGGACTATGTGTCCCTTACCGGCGAAACAGCAGCCCGCAGCGCAGTGAAATATATCGCCGGCAAGTTGAACACAACCGCCCCATATTTGGAACTCGGACGGGGTGAAAACGTAGGAGTCATGCTGCCCCAGCGGATTCGTCCGGAAAACCTGGACGGCCCCCTTTCGGTCTATCTGCGTGTGGCCCAGCCTCTGAACCGCTGCCGTGTCGTTGTGCGGGATGATGACGCGGAGCTGTATAAAAAGAGCCACCAGATCGCTCTGCCGCCGGAGATGCTGTGTGCAGATATTTCCCTGGAAAAGTGCCATGGCTCCCCGGTAATCAGTGTGGAGGAGGTGTGACAGCATGAAACAGGTGAAGTTTACTTGCATCGTTTGCCCCAAGAGCTGCTCGATCACGGTTACAGATCAGAATGGAGAGCTCTCTTTTTACGGGTATGACTGCAAAAGAGGCGTGGACCATGCCAGGGACGAATATCTGCATCCCATGCGTATGCTGACCTCCACGGTGAAGATTGTAGGAGGAGAGTTTCCCCGGTTGGGAGTTATCGGGACAAAGGAAGTGCCGAAAAATAAGCTTCAGAGCTGTCTTGAGGAAGTCTACAAAGTGACAGCGAAAGCGCCGGTGACCGCAGGGGATGTGTTGATTCAAAATATCCTGGGCACGGGATGTGACGTGGTGGCCGCTATGTCCATGGAAGCGGTGAAATGACCCTGCTCCGGCTGAACAGGACAAGAAAAGAGGCCGATCCCGATATGGTTCAGGCGGTACACCTCAACATTTTTATTGGGGTGTACCGCCTTTTTGCCGGGAAAGAAAAGCGCAGGAGTATGGTGTGGGTTTGTGATGGCGGCTGGGTCTTGACAAATCACAAAACTGCTGATATGATATGAAACAATAACAGCAAAAACACGTTGACGGAGAAGAGTAGCAGATGCTGAAACCTCCCAGAGAGCCGCGGTTGCTGAGAAGCGGCAGGTTTTTCATCGGTGAACTGACTCCCGAGTGGCCAACCCAAACGGCAGCTTAAGATGTCGGAGTAGGCTTGGACGCAGCTCCAGCGTTAAAGGGAGGACGGGTTGTTGGACCTGGGTGAGCGGGCGCTTTGCGCCAATGGAAGTGGTACCGCGGAAGCATTTATGGCTTTCGTCTTCTGAGATGATCAGAGGACGAAGGCTTTTTTGTTGCTTTCGTACCGCTGGACGCCTGGAAATACAGAACCCCCATATGCTTGTTATACTACAGGAGGTAACGACACATGGAAGACTTTATGAGCATTACCGTAGGCAGGCAGCTGGAGAAGGTGGCGGCCATGTATCCGGACCGTGAGGCGGTCAAGTACACCGATCGGCCGTATCGCAGAACATGGAAGGAATTTAACGAGGAGGCAAACCGAATCGCCAAAGGTTTTCTGGCCCACGGCGTAAAGAAGGGGGACAAAATCGCCATTTGGGCTACCAATGTGCCGGAGTGGCTCCTTACCCTTTTTGCCGCCAGCAAGATTGGCGCTATTCTGGTGACGGTGAACACCGCCTACAAGATTTTCGAGCTGGAATATCTTCTCAAACAGTCAGATTCCAAGATTTTGGTGATGATCGACAAGTTTAAGGACACCAGCTATGTGGAGATTGTTCAGGAGCTGTGCAAGGGCCTGGGGAAGAAGTGGGAACACCTGAATCCCATGCTGCCCTTCCTGGATGAGATTGTTTACGCCGGCGGTGGGGAGTGTCCCAACGGAATGACCCCCTGGAGCCAGCTGGAAAAGGACGGAGAGGTGATCCCTGACGAAGTGCTCCGGGAGATCGGAGACGCTTTGGATCCCCACGATGTTGTGAATATGCAGTACACCTCTGGTACCACTGGTTTCCCCAAGGGGGTTATGCTGACCCACTACAACATCATCAATAATGGAAAAGGGATTGGCGACTGCATGAAGTTTACGGAAAAAGACCGCCTCTGCCTGGTGGTGCCCTTTTTCCACTGTTTTGGCCTTGTCTTGGCCACTATGGCCTGTCTCACCCACGCCACCTCCATGGTGCCTGTAGATCTTTACTCCCCCCTGAAGGTAATGGACGCTATCAGCCGGGAGAAATGTACCGCTTTCCATGGGGTACCCACCATGTATATTGCCATTCTGGAGCACCCGGACTTTGACAAATATGATTTCTCCAGCCTGCGCACCGGCATTATGGCCGGTTCTCCCTGTCCCATCAAGGTGATGCGGGAGGTGGTGGAACGGATGAATATGCGGGAGATCACCATTACCTATGGACAGACTGAGGCTTCCCCTGCCACCACTATGACCACTACCGAGGACAGCCTGGAGCTGCGGGTGAGCACTGTGGGCCGCGCCATGCCCCATGTGGAGACCAAGATTGTGGATCCGGAAACCGGGGAGACTT
>JAHZBJ010000046.1:11304-15138 GCA_019423445.1 Oscillospiraceae bacterium | reverse complement strand
CCCGAGATCAACGCGCTTTGCACCCTGATGCTCCTGGTCACCGTCCTGATTGTAGTCCTTTCGGACCGCATCGGCCGGGCTGGGCAGCGGAAGGTTTCAAAGAATAATCAATGAGAGAAAATAGAAACCCAAAGGAGGAAAATCGATGAAAAAAACACTTGCCCTGATTCTGTCCCTGGCCCTGGCCCTTGGGATGCTGGCCGGCTGCGGCGGAAGCACCGCTTCCTCCAGCAGCAGCGGGTCCGCGGATTCCACCGGCAGCAGCACTGCCGCTGGCGGCCAGCTGAACCTCTTTACCTGGCAGGGGATGTTCCCCCAGGAGGTGCTGGACGGTTTCACCGCTGAGACTGGCATCGAAATCAACTATGCCAACTTTGACACCGATGAAAATATGCTGGCCAAGCTGGAGACCGCTAAGGGCGGAGACTATGATGTCATCATTGCCGACGACTACATTATCCAGACCGTCATTGCCGAGGGGCTGGCCCAGAAGCTGGATACCTCGAAGCTCTCCGGCTGGGGAAATATCAACCCCGTTTACCAGGGCCAGTTCTATGATCCTACCGACGAGTACACCGTCCCCTATGGCGCCGGTGTCCAGACCATTGTTTACGATCCTGCCACTGTAGATATGGAGATCACCGGCTACGGCGATCTGTGGGACGCTTCCCTGGCGGATAACCTGGCGGTGATCGCCAACTACCGGGTGGTCAACGGAATGGCCCTGAAGGTGATGGGGGAGAGCTACAACACCGAGGATGTGGCTACCATCGAGGCTGCCGGCCAGAAGATGCTGGAGCTGGCCCCCAATATCCGTCTCATCAAGGACGACAACGTCCAGGATGACCTGATCAGCGGAGAGGTGGGCGCTGCGGTGATGTACACCTCCCAGGTGACCATGGCCATGATGGCCAATCCCGAACTGAAGGTGGTATTCCCTGAAGAGGGCATCGGTTTCGGCATCATGGCGATGTTCATCCCCTCCGCCGCCCCCAATGCCGATGCGGCTTACCAGTTCATCGACTATATCCTGCGTCCTGAGATCTCCGCCCAGTGCTTTGAGTATATGGGTTACTACTGCACCAACCTGGCGGCGGAGGAGCATATCTCCGAAGAGTTCCGTGCCTTCCTGACCCTGCCGGAGCATTTTGGTGAGACCGAGATGATCCAGCCCATCTCCGCTGAGGCGGAGGAGGCCCACAACAAGATCTGGACCGAGTTCCGCAGCGCCTGCGGTCAGTGATTCGGAAACCTCCGGGAAAACTGCTGAAAAAATCCTTCCGCCCCAAAGGGCGGAAGGATTTTCCAACGCGGAGGAAGTGAGTTCCGTTCCGGCCGGCCCAAACTGTACGCGGCCGGCCTGTTTTCGGGCAAAGCCCTTAGGGCCTTTGAAACGTTTCTTACAATAGGACGCCGGGCTCCAGCCCGGACCGGAGAATCCACATCGGGAGGTGCGTCTTTTTATGGCGGAGAGAATTTGCTTTGTGGGGCGGGGAGGCTGCGGCAAGACCATGTTGGCGGCCAATCTGAGCCATGCCCTTACCCAGATGGGGTACAGGGTCCTGCTGGTGGGGAACGATACCAGCCTTTCCTCCACCATGCTCCTGAGGGGGGAGGAGGATATCACCCCCGCCCTGGAGGTGTACCGGGAGGAATATGAGGTAGATCTTCAGAGCGTGATGCTTCATACCCCCAGCGGCGTCTGGTGTATGGAGCTGGGGAGCATTGACCCCGGCCGCGGCTGTATGGCCAGGGGGATCAGCCTCATTGACGAGATGCTGGAGATCCAGGGAGTCCCAGAGAAACTGGGGCTGGACTACATATTCTATGATATTTCCGGGGAGACCCCCTGTACCGGCTATATCCTTCCTTTCCGGGATGGCATCATGAGCCGCTGCATTTTGGTGACCAATGGTTCCTTTGCCTCGGTGGCCACCGCCAACGCCATTCTCCAGGGGATCCTCAACACCGAAAAGGATACTGAGATCCCCATTCAGATGATGGTGAACCAGGCGGATCTGTTCCAAGTCCGGGAGCTGACCACCGCCTATGCCGCCCAGGTGAGGATGGAGGTGCTGGCTTATCTGGACCGCAGCCCGGAGGTGGAATACAGCTGCCTGGACGGGCGGACTGTCTTCGACTATGCTCCGGACAGCGCCGCTGCCCGGCAATTCCAGGAGATCGCCCGGAAGCTCTTGATCCCTGTTCTGCCGGAGATTCCCAGGCCCTTCCAGCGGCGGGATCTCTTCCTGTCCTGGCTGCGGGCTTGGCAGAAGCGGGAGCTGGCCCAGCGCCGGGAAGCGGACCTGGAAAGCGTCCGGAGCTGAATAGGGTTTGGAAAACGAAGGAAAGGGGGGCAGACTATGCTGGACCTGGCAATTGTAAACGGATTGGTGTGCGACACCCGCCATAAAAAACGGATAGCGGCTTCGGTGGGCATCAAGGATGGGAAAATCGCTGTTTTGGGGGAGGGCCCCCTGGAGGCGGCCCGGACCATCGATGCCCGGGGACTGCTGGTTTGTCCCGGCTTTATCGATGTCCACGGCCATGTGGACGGCCACCTGTACAGCGGCAGACTGGCCGCCTGTCAGGGGATTACCACCACTGTGGGAGGCAACTGCGGCCTTTCGCCCAGGGATATGGGAGAGTTTCTGGACCGGCAGGAGCGGGAAGGCTTCCCCATCCACCAGCTGGAACTGGTGGGCCACAGTTTCACGCTGCGGCAGCAGGTAGGACTGGACGACCCCTATCAGAAGGCCTCGCCAGCCCAGATTGCCCAGATGGAGGAACTGGCGGAAGAAGCCATGAAACTGGGGGCCTGCGGCGTCTCCCTGGGATTGGATTATGCTCCCGGTGCCTCTCTCCTGGAACTGGAGGCCATGGCCCGGGTGAATGCCCGCTACGGCCGGATTATGCCGGTTCACAGCCGGCTTTTTACCCAGGCGGACCTTTACAGCCTTTATGAACTGCTGGCTGTGGCGAAGAAAACTGGGGTGCAGCTGCTTCTTTCCCATTTTGTTTACCAGTACAGTGGTTTCGGGGTGCTGGAAGACGCCCTCGAGATTGTGGACTGGGCTATCGCCCGGGGGGTGGACGTCCGGGTAGACAGCGGCATGTACACCGACTGGGCTACCTTTGTGGGAACGGCAACCTTTGACGAGGAAACCATCCGGGACAACGGCCTGGTCTTCGGGGACATGCTGGTGGCCACCGGGCCTTACACCGGGCAGCGCCTGGATCGGGAATTGTACCTGGAAATGCGGGAAAAGTATCCCGACGATTCCCTGATCTGCTTTTCTGGAGAGCCGTGGGAAGTGTGGGCGGTGCTGGAGAAGTCCTACGCCATGCCCTCTACGGACATAGGCGCTTACGCACCGGGACAGGGACATCCCCAGATTGCGGGTTCCTTCCCCAAGTATTTTCGGGAGATGGTGCTGGAACGGGGGCTTCTTTCCTGGGACGAAGCGGTCTACAAGGCTACCCTCTACCCAGTGATTACCTATAACATCCCCAACAAGGGGGTAGTGGAGCCTGGGTACGATGCGGATTTGGTGCTGATGGATCCCAGGAATATCCGGGACCGGGCGGATTTTCCTGATCGGGGGCTTCCCGATGCTCCGCCGGATGGACTGCCCTACGTTATTGTGGCGGGGGAGCTGGCGGTGGACGGCGGCGTTTATCAGGATACCCGTTCTGGGCGGATGCTGCGCCAGCCCATCTGATTGCAGATTGCATCTGAGAAAGACGGCTGTTGACGCCGGCGGGAGAAAACCCAAGATGAATACAAAGGCCCGGCGGTGAGCAAGACCGCCGGGCCTTTTGCGTACCCCTGGG
>JAHZBJ010000046.1:7227-11294 GCA_019423445.1 Oscillospiraceae bacterium | reverse complement strand
AAAAAATTGACTCCCCTGTGGGGGTGCATTATAATGAAAGATAGAATGCCGGAACGGTGGTTCCGGCGGGCAGGAAAGCAGATTTTTCAAGTCTTGGAGCTGTAGTGGTTGGATGAAAAGGAGGGATCTCCATGACACAGAAGCTGAATCCCGGACTTACAGATCTGAGCAGCAGCATTTTGAACCAGGGGGTGGACCCCGCTGCTGCAGCGGTGCTTTACGGCGGTGTGGAACGGGATATGATTTGGCATTGCCAGACAGACCCCCGTTTCAGCTTTCACGCCTACGTTCCGGAGTCGGTGTACGACGACGATGAGACCCCTTTCCGGACAGCGGTTTTTGTCCACGGCACCGGCCGCGCTTACTGGAGGTATCTGGAGTATTTCCGGGCTTTTGCCGACAAAAATCGTTTTGCCCTGATTATGCCGATCTTCCCGGCGGGGCTTATCGACCCCAAGGATTACAACAGCTACAAGGTCATCAATTACAAAGGGCTCCGCTACGACCAGATCCTTTTGAATATGCTGGACCAGTACCATGAGATGTTCCCCAAGGTGGATGTCAGCCGGTTCTTCCTGGCGGGGCATTCTGGCGGCGGCCAGTTTACCCTGCGATTTTTCTACCTCCATCCGGAGCGTCTCCTGGGGGCTTCCATCGGCGCCCCGGGCCGCCCCACCTACCTGGACGATACCCGGGACTTCTTCTGGGGCACCAGGGACTTCCGGAAGATCTTTGACAAAGAACTGGACCGGGAAGCCATGAAGAAGGTCCCTGTTCAGATGCTGATCGGGGAATTGGATACCGAGTTTATCAACGAGACCCCCTTTGGAGTCAATCGCTTTGAGCGGATCAGCTATCTCAAGAAAAATTTTGAGGAGAACGGGATCGCCGTGATGAAGTCGGTAATTCCCGGTATGGCCCACGGCGGCAGGGAGGATCTGCGTCTGGGAGCCATTCAGGACTTCCTGGAGAGCGTCCTGAATGGAACTTTCCACCCCGAGCCCGGAGTCTTGCCGTAAGAGACACCCTGGAACCCCGGCCTTATGTCCCGGATATGACTTTTCCACATCTGTCAGGTGGAAATGAAAAGGATCATGATAAAGGAGTATGGAATATGAATGAAAATCTAAATCGGATTTCTCAGATTGGATTGGTTCCCCTGGTGGTGTTGGAAGATGCCGCTGACGCTGTCCCCTTGGGTCAGGCGTTGGTTCGGGGCGGGATCCCGGTAGCGGAGGTCACTTTCCGCACCGGCGCCGCCTGTGAGACCATTGCCGCCATGAGCCAGGAGGTCCCGGAACTGCTGGTGGGGGCTGGGACGGTTCACACCCCTGAGCAGGCCGCCCAGGCGGTGGGAGCCGGTGCCAGGTTCATTGTAACTCCGGGCTACAATCCCAGGGTGATCTCCTGGTGCTTGGAGAACGGGGTGGAAGTCCTCCCCGGCACAGTTTCCCCCGCCGATATCGAGGGGGCGCTGTCCTTCGGCCTTTCCGTCTGTAAGTTCTTCCCGGCCGAGGCTTACGGCGGGGTCAAAACCCTGAAAGCTCTGGCGGGGCCTTACAGCGGAGTGAAGTTTATGCCCACCGGCGGAGTCAATGCGGACAATATGCGGCAATACCTGGATCTCCCCAATGTGGCAGCGGTGGGGGGGAGCTTCATGCTCCCGGGGGCCCTGGTGCGGGCCAAGGACTGGGACGGCATAGCTGCCCTCTGCCAGGATACTGTAAAGCGGATGCTGGGACTTTCCCTGCTCCATGTGGGGATCAACCCCCGGGAAGGGGAGGACGCCAAGGGTACTGCAGGGCGGCTGGCGGAGCTGTTTGGCCTGGAGACCCGGGAGACTCCCAAGGCGTGGTTTGCAGGGGATGCCTTTGAGGCCATGAAGCAAAAGGCTCCAGGGACCATGGGCCATATCGCCATCGGCACTTTGGATATTGAACGGGCAGTGGCCTATTTCCAGGCCCGAGGCATCGCCTTCCGGCCGGAAAGCCTGCAGCGGGATCCTCAGGGGCGCCTCAGCGGGGCCGTTTACTTCCAGGAGGAGATCGGAGGCTTTGCCATCCACCTCAAAGCCCGGTAAAAGAAAGCGGGGAAGGCGTTTTGCCGCCCCTCCCCAAATATGATGCAAAACCGGCGGGCAGGCCCCCAAAAGGGGCTTGTCCGCCGGTTTCTGCTAAGGGCCAAGAGGCACTTATTTCTTTTCTTTTTTGCTGTGGGTGTGGGAGGTATCTTTGGCAAGGCGTTCCCGGAATTTTTCCAGCGCGTCGCTGTAGCGGGTGGAGGACAGGTGAGGGAAGGCCCGGAGAAGTCTCCGGTCCTGGAATTTGCGCATTTCCAGCAAGCTCTGGATCCGCTGGGTGTTGAGGCGGCTTTCTTCGAACCGTTCCTCCAGGCGGTTCCGAAGTTCCTCCAGAGAGACCACCGGCCGGTGGCCCCGAAGCTCCAGCCGTTGAGCGGCGATGCCTTCTTCCAGGCGTTCCTGGAGGGAGGCGCGCAGAGCCTCCGCCCGGCGGCGGTTCTGGGCTTTGTATTCGTCCAGAGCAGCCTGGATCTCGGCCAGACGCCCGTTGAGGGTGAGAATATGGCGCACCGTTACAAAGCAGTCAACGGAACAGGTTATCAGCAGGACCAGAGCGGACCACTGGATAAAAACGGGGGAAAATCCGTCCACAAAGGCAGCTACCCGGGGGTGGAGCCATTTTACCAGGAATACAGAGAAGGACCCGAATACCACTCCTCCCAGAAGGCAGATCCTTCCGTTGAGGTTGAAGCGGTAGTTGGAGTAGTCCCACCATTTGGCGTGGAAGAGCTTTTCAAGGGCCCAGGAGGTGAAGTATTCCAGGGTGCAGGTGAGAACCATGCTGGAAAAAAAGAGGTTCCAGAAGCTGATGTCCGGCTCGTTCCAGAAGGCGAGGATTACCACCAGAGCACCAAACCCGTAGACGGGGCAAAGGGGCCCGTTGAGGAAGCCCCGGTTTACCAGAGAATGGGAGGTGATGGAGCACAGGATGGATTCATACGTCCATCCGAGAAAACTGTAAATGATAAACCACAGAAAAATTTTTGCGACGGTCAGCAAGAAAGAGCCTCCTTTTTCGCGTTTCCGAAGTTTGATCAGAAGAAACGGCCCTGGGGACGGTATTTGTGAGGACAGATACAGGATATCCCATTTTGGAATGGGAAAAAAGAGGGATCGAGAAAACAAAAAATGGCAATTTTGTGAATTCTTTTTTAACGCACCGGTAAGTGAGTTTGGAATCTCCAGCATACGATAACCGCTGTGTACAGTAGGCCCTGAGGGATACCAGAGTCCCCCTTCTTCAAGTAGTGAGAGGGATTCAAATGTTGATGGATTGGTGATGACGCTTTGAGAAATAGCCATGTAACAGATTCCCCTGCAACATTGCTTGTTGCAGGGGAATCTGTTACCGGATATGGATATGAACCTCGTTAAGTTGATGCTGAGTGACGGGGGCGGGGGCGCCCATCATCAGATCCTGGGCACTGGCGTTCATGGGGAAGGGGATAACCTCCCGGATACTATCCTCCTCCCCAAGGAGCATCACCATCCGGTCGATGCCGGGGGCCATGCCGGCGTGAGGCGGGGCGCCGCAGGCAAGGGCATTGCAGAGGGCGGGGAATTTTTCAAGCACCCTTTCTTCCGGGTAGCCAGCCAGCTGAAACCCTCGGAGAAGGGTGGGGAGGTGATGGCTCCGCACCGCCCCCGAGGCCAGCTCCACTCCGTTGCACACCAGGTCATACTGCCAGGCCAGCACCGATTCCGGGTCCGGGCCGTTTAGGGCATCCAAGCCTCCCTGAGGCATGGAAAAGGGATTGTGGGTAAAGACCAGCTGCTCCAGATCATCCCGCTCATACATGGGAAAATCGGTGACAAAGCAAAAGCTGAAACCCTCCCTGCACAGCCCCAGCATCTCCCCCAGCTTGGTGCGGATCTGTCCCGCCAGCCGGGGCGCCTCCCGGGGACCGTCGGCGATGAAATATAGCACATCCCCAGGGGTCAGGGAGCAGCGGAGGCGGAGGTCCTCCCGCTGCTGGGGGGTGAGGAA
>JAHZBJ010000046.1:6211-7217 GCA_019423445.1 Oscillospiraceae bacterium | reverse complement strand
GAGAGCGTACTCCTCCATCTGGGTGAAAAAGCTTCTGGGGCGTCCGGCGGCCCCGGGGACAGCGATGCCCCGGACAGTCCGGCCCCGGAAGGGGGCGAAGGAGCTTTCGGCAAAGATGTCGCTGAGATCCCGGATCTCCAATGGGTTGCGCAGGTCCGGTTTGTCGGTGCCGTAGCGGAGCATCGCCTGGGCGTAGGGGATCCGGGGGAAAGCCCCCTGGGCTACCGGTTTTTGTGCGAAGCGCCGGAACAGTCCGCCCACCACCTCCTCTGCCACGGCAAGGACGTCCTCCTGGGTGGCGAAGGCCATCTCAAAATCCAGCTGATAGAATTCCCCGGGGGTGCGGTCGGCTCGGGAATCCTCGTCCCGGAAGCAGGGAGCCACCTGGAAATAGCGGTCAAACCCTGCGGTCATCAGCAGCTGCTTGAAGATCTGGGGGGCCTGGGGCAGGGCGTAGAACTCTCCCGGGTGTTTCCGGCTGGGGATGAGATAGTCCCGGGCCCCCTCAGGGGAGGAAGCGGTAAGAATGGGGGTCTGAAGCTCCAAAAACCCCAGCTCTTCCATCCGCCGCCGCAGCCACGAGATCACCTGGCTGCGCAGGACCATGTTCTGGTGCATCCGGGGGTTGCGCAGATCCAGGTAGCGGTACCGCAGCCGGGTGTCCTCCCGGGTCTGGCGGCTGGCGGCGGGTTCAAAAGGGAGGCTCCGGGTGCAGGGCCCCAGAAGAGTGAGGTGGTCCGCCCGGACCTCCACCCGGCCGGTTGGAATCTTTTCGTTTACCGTCTCGGGGTCACGGAGCACTACCGGCCCTTCCACCGAGATCACCGACTCTTTTGTGATCCCCCGGAGGAGTTCCTGGTCCCGGAACACCACCTGAAGGACGCCGTACTGGTCCCGAAGGTCCAGGAACTGGACGCCGCCGTGATCCCGGATGGACTGGACCCAGCCGGCGGCCCGAACGGTTTCCCCGATATTATTTTCCCGCAGCTCTCCACAGCTACAGGTG
>JAHZBJ010000046.1:0-6201 GCA_019423445.1 Oscillospiraceae bacterium | reverse complement strand
TGGTTCTTGGTGATCTGATTCATGGCAGGCATCCTTTCTTTGATTTTGTAGACCCGGAGAAAAAAGAAATATCGCCAAAGGGGCGCGGCAGCGCTCCTCTGGCGATATACTTCATTGTATATCCGTACCCGGGGTTTGGCCAAGGGTCTGGGACCCTTTTGAGGTATTGTACCTCAAAATACAGTCCGCTGTCCAGCATTTTCTTTCGGCATCCTGCCGAAGTTCACCCTTGGCGGAGAAAGGATTACAGATAATTTGTCAGCAGATGGCAGACAAGAGCCGGGTCGATGTTCCCGCCGGAAACCACCACAGCGGTTTTGTGGCCTGTGAACAACTCCGGATGACGGCGCACCGCGGCAGCGCCCACCGCTCCGGCGCATTCTGCCAGCACCTTCTCTTCCCCAATGAGGGAAGCGGCGGCGGCCTTGATGTCCTCCTCTTCCACCACCAGCACTTGGTCGATGCACTGGGGAGCCATCTCATAGCCGATAGGTCCTACGCCTCCTACCAGGGCGTCGCAGACCGACTCCCCGATGGGATACTCCTCGTAGCAGACCCCGTCCCGGAGGGAAGCCGCCATGGCGGGACAGGCGGCGGTCTGGACCCCGATGATCCGCAGTCCCGGCCGCAGGGTCTTGGCGGCCACCGAGACCCCGGTAATCAGGCCGCCGCCGCCGATGGGGACCACGATGGTGTCAATATCCGGCTGCTGCTCCAGGATCTCCAGGCCGATGGTGCCCTGACCGGCGATGACCTCCCGGTCGGAACAGGGATCCACAAAGGTCAGCCCCTCCCGTTCCAGAGCCTCCATAGCCAAGCGGTGGCAGGCGTCGTAGTCCTTTCCGGCCCGGACGGCCTGTCCGCCCCAGTAGGCGATCTTGTCGGTTTTAGCCTTGGGGGTGGATTCCGGCACATACACCAGGGCTTTTTTGACCCCTTCCAGCCGGGCTGCCAAGGCCACCCCCGCCCCATGGTTGCCGGAGGAGACGGTGAGGACCCCCCGCTCTTTTTCTTCGGGAGAAAGGGAAGAGAGCTTGCTCAAAGCTCCCCGGGCTTTGAAGGAGCGGAGCTTCTGCTGGCATTCCAGTTTTAGGTAGACGGGGGCATCCTCCCGGCTCAGGGTCATAGAGAGGTCCAGGGGGGTGACCCAGAGGCGTCCGGCGATGCGGCTGCGGGCCGCCTCAACGTCCTGAAAGGTCACTGGTTGGGGCTGTGTCATGGAGATTCTCCTTTACAAATAGTAATATTTTTAAAATAATTAAAAGAAAAATACAAATTGTATATTTCTGAAAACTGATTGGAGGGACATTGCCAGCGCAGAGGAGTCTGGCAATTCTACTGCCAAGCTGGATGAAAATCTACATATTGTAATATCCAATCAGCTGCTTTTGGGAATCTTGATACTTTGCGTATATTTCCAGGGTTTTCCCCTGGAGATCTCTCGGCAGGGAGGCGGTAAAAAGTTTCCCTGCGGGGAAGGCGTAAAGCTCCTTGCCATCCATCTCCACCGTCAGGACCGCCTTCCTGTCCCGGTGGTCCAGAAGGGGCAGGGCGGCGGGGTCCACCGTCAGGATGTTCCCTTCCAGGTTGGCTCCCGGGGTGTTCCCAAAGGCCCGGCGGTCCGGCTGGTCGCCGGTATGAGGATAGGTGAGATCTCCCATTTTCTTCCGGTGGGCGGCCTTCAGAGCTTCCACCCGCTCCGGATGCTCCAGCAGTTCCAGCAGCATCACCGAAACGGCTTTCACCTGAGTCACCATGGCGGTGTAGGCGGCGGAGGAATCCGCCTGGCGGGTGAAATCCAGGGTGTGGCCGGTGGTGTTCCGGGCCATGTTGGCAACATAGATGGAAACGTGGGGAATGTTCCAGCTGACGTCCCCTTCATCGGTGGCGCCGCCTTGGTAGCCTTCATAGGCGGGGAGGGGAGCAATGGAGGTGTCCAAACCCGAACCGTCCCCAAACTGCCGGGCATATTCCTGCTCCTGGGCGGAGAATTCCGGGACGCCGGCGGCCTCCAGGCAGTCCTGGGCAAGCTGAGCATACTCCCGAAGGAGGACGGTGTTGTAGGTCTGGTCCACAAAGTCCACTTCCACGGTGGTTCCGGTGGCCATGGCGGCGGCTTTGGCGCAGGTCTCCTCCCGCTGGGCTACTTCCAGCATAGTGGGGACGCTGGCCGCCCGGACCACCTGCTGGCACTGAGCCACTTCGGGGACGATGTTGGGGGCGTCCCCGCCCTTGGTGATGATGTACTGAAGGCGGACGTCGGTGGGGACATGTTCCCGAAGGTAGTTGATCATCACATGAAAGATCTCCACAGCGTCCAGGGCGCTGGCGCCCTTCCAGGGGCAGTTCCCGGCATGGGCGGGGCGGCCGCGGAAGGTGAAGTTCCGGATCAGGGTGCCGGCGGAAACCTTATAGTTCACCTCGTTGCAGTCGTGGGCATGGAAACCCACCGAGCAGTCATCCCGGTCAAAAAGACCATTTTTGGCGTAGTAGGCCTTGCTGGCGTAATTTTCCTCCCCGGGGGTGCCGTAGATCCGCAGGGTGCCCTGGATGTTGTGTTTTTCCATCAGGCGGCGCACCAGGACCCCGGTGGATACCGCAGCCGCCGAAAAGAGATTGTGGCCGCAGCCGTGGCCGTTTTCTCCGGGGCAGGTCACAGAGAGGTTGGGGAGGGCATCGTACTCGCAGAGAAGGGCCAGGGAGGGGCCCTCTCCATTTTGATATTCCGCCACAAAGCCGGTGGGGAAGCCGCAGAGACCGGTGGTCACCGAGAATCCCTCCCGGCGCAGAATATCCGCCACAAACCCGGCGGAGCGGTACTCGGTAAGGCCTACTTCCGCCAGGCCCCAGACGGTGTGCCCCACCTCTTCCATCAGGGGGCGCAGGGCGGGGGCCGCTTCCATGGCTTCCCGCTGGATGGGGTCCAGAACAATACTCATTCCAAAAACTTCCTTTCCACGGCCGGGGCCGGATTTTTTCTATGCAGGAGTTCAGTCCCTTTTCCCCTCAGGAAAAGGGCGTCTGGTGACCATTATACCATAATCCCCCGGGTTATGGTATAATGGCTGCGGGAGAGCCGGAAAGATTTGCGGATCCCAAACGTTATGTTATAATAGCGGGAGAATGGCCGCCGCCCCTTGGAAGGAGCGGAGAGGAAAACTTTTTTTCCCGGCCGGGGTTCCCCACGCAATAAAACGGAGAAAAAGGGACACTGAATGAATGTGCCCCGACAAAAAGGGCGGTGCGACATGGAGATCAGCCAGACAGACGTAATAAAGGCCCGGCAGGGGGACCGGGAGGCCTTTGGCCGCCTCTATCAGGAGGTGTCCAAGGAGCTGTACCGGATGGCCCTTTACACCCTGGGAAATCCCCAGGACGCCGAAGATGTGGTGGCCGAGACCTTTCTGGAAGCATGGAAGGGGATTGGCGGCCTGAGGGAAGCAGCCAGCTTCCGGCCCTGGATCCTGCGGATCCTTTCCATTCGCTGCAAGCGGCGGATAGGAAAATATGTCCAGGAGAAGGGAAATATGGACCTGGAGGACTACCTGGAGGAGGGAATCCCCGACGCCAGCGGCCCCCGGGCGGAGGTCCGGGACGCCATGGCCCGGCTCACCCCGGAGGAGCGGGAGATTGTGATCCTCTCGGTGCTCCAGGGGTATACCATGAGAGAGATTGCGGAAATTTTGGGACTGCCCCAGGGGACAGTCAGCTCCAAGCTCCACCGGACGCTGAAAAAGCTACGGCGGATGCTGGGGGAAGCATAGGGAAAGGAGGGAGCCAGGATGAGCGCAGACAAGGAAAACAAGGATATGGAATATTTGAGAAAGCGGCTGGAAGTCCTGGAGGAGCCGGAACTCCCGGCCTCCCTCTCCCCTGAGGCCCTCTTTGCCCGGATGGACCGGGGAGAGCTGACCCTGCCGGAGGAGGAGACCCAGCCGGAGGAAGCCCAGAAGAAAGTGATCCCCTGGAACCAGGTGCTCCGGAGAGGACTTCCTCTGGCGGCTTGCCTGGCCCTGGTGGTGCTGGCCTGGCAGGGAACTCTGGGCAAGATCACCACCGCTTCCGATGCCAACCTGGCGGGAGTCCAGCAGGCGCCGGCTCTTTCTTCCTCTGCCGCTGCGGCCCAGGAAGCTGCCCCTTACCGGATGGCTGCCGACGAGGCGGAGGACGAGACGGTCCAGGCTCCGGAGAACGCCGCCCAAGAACAAACCCAGTCCATGCTTACTGCTGCTCCGCCCCAAGCTGACGGAAGCGCCGGAGAGGAAGAAAGCGCCAGTGCCCAGGATGCGGAGAAGGAAAAAGAAAATCCTCCCACCGGAGGCGGCGGTCCCCAGGAGAAGGAGGATCCGGACACCGGGGGAGGTACCCCCGCGGCGGATGATTGGCCTGATACCGGAGGGGACGGCCTGTTGGACAGCGTCGGCCCCGACGCTGCCTGGGACCAGGCAGTTCAAGAGCAGATTTCTGCCATTGCCGCTGAGAAGGCTCCGGAGGCCGGGCTGACTCCATGGCTGGCCTGGTGGTGGTGCCCGGATGACGCCACGGTGGAAGCCAAAGTGATCTATCGGGACGCCCAAGGGGAGGAAGTCTCCGCTGTGGTGATCACCTTCCTGGTTGCGGAGGGGGATACCCCGTCCTTGGAGCTTGATTCCATCCGGGACGCCCAGGAGAAGGATAAACCGGCGCCCACAGAGGGACGGATCGACCCGGACCCCGGGCTGGGAGGCTGAAAACTTTGCGCCGGGAGTCTGGCGCCTGGATACAGAAAGAAACCGGGGATACCGGGAGACAACAAGGGGAAGGCATAACGCCTTCCCCTTTTGCATACCCTGTACCGAATGGGAAGGGACAAGGACAAAGACGGACAAACCGGAGGTGCGGCGTATGAAAGGGGATCTGTTTCTGCTGGGGGTGGTGGGGACTGCCATGGTGGCGGTGCCCGCAGCCGCGGTGATGTGGGCGGGGCAGCCCCTTTTGGGAGAGGTCCCGGCCTTTCCCGTCTCGATGCCTGCCGTTTCTGCCTCTTCCGGTTCTTCCAGCCGGGAGACGGGAGGGTTTGAGGAAGAGTCTTCCCGGAGTCAGGAAAGTCTGGAGTCCTCCCAGGGGGAACAGAGCCAGGAAGGGGACAGCCTTGCCGCCCAGGGGGATGGGGAGTTCCAGGGGGAGGAGGCCCTTCCCGCATCCATCCATGAGGTGTGGCAGTCACCTATTTCCACCCTGCGGATCTACGACCAGAGCACCGGGGAAGTGGCCGAACTTTCCCTGGAGGAGTATACCCTTTATGCCATCGCTGCCGAGATGCCTGCCGACTACCACCTGGAGGCCCTGAAGGCCCAGGGGGTGGCGGCTCTCACCTATGCCCTGAACCAGGCCATGACCCAGCGGGCTCTGCCGGAGGAGAGCCGGGACCCGGATCTCCACGGGGCGGACTTTGCCGCCGACCCTGGGAACCGCCGGGTTTACATGACCCAGGAGACCGCCCGGGAATTCTACGGTGAACAATTTGATTACAGTTGGAACCGGATCACCCAGGCAGCCCAAGTGGCCAGCCGCTGTGTGGCCCTGTGGGAAGGGGAGCCCATAGCCGCCGCCTATCATGCCATCAGCGCCGGGGATACCACCGAGCGGGCTTCCAACATCTGGGGCGGGGAACTGCCCTACCTGGTGGAGGCGGACAGCAGCTGGGACATTCTTGCCGCCGGCTATAAGAGTACTGTTACCGTCAGCGATGGGGAGCTCCAGGAGATCCTTACCGCTGCGGGGGCTTCCCTGCTCCCCGACCCCACCACCTGGCTGGAGATTGAGGAACGTTCCCCGGCGGGGTACGTCACCGCCATCCGGGCGGGGAGTCTCACCCTTCATGGAAACCAACTGCGGAACCTTTTGGGCCTGCGCAGCGCAGCCTTTGAGTTGGAGCGGAGCAACGGCGGATACACCTTCTATGTCCGGGGGTACGGGCACGGGGCGGGGCTGAGCCAGACGGGAGCGGACTATCTGGCCCGGCAGGGATGGACCTTTGATGAAATTCTTCGCCATTATTACACTGGAATCACTCTGGCACAGGTAGAAAAGTGAGAAATCCCCTTGACTGGAGGACAGAATCATGGTATTATATCTTAGCGCCTTGACCTCATTTTGGGCGGAATTTCAGTATGGAGAGGTGTCCGAGTGGTTTAAGGAGCTGGTCTTGAAAACCAGTGA
>JAHZBJ010000045.1:13490-15371 GCA_019423445.1 Oscillospiraceae bacterium | reverse complement strand
AGAAAAGGAAAAGGTTGTAGGCCGCTCCGGTCATAGGTTGTCCGGAGGCAGTGATGACCCCGGCAAAAACCGGAATATAGGTGAGGATGAACACCGCAAAATCCTCAATGACATGTGTGGTTTCTACAATGCATTCTACAATAGGGTTTATGATAATGCTGCTGATAAAAACAGTGACCACCACGTTAAAGATAGGTTCCACGCCGCTGGTATTGAAGGAGCTTCCAAAGCTCTCCAGCATGGCGCAAAGAATGATAATACCCACCAGGGAGATCAAGAGGCGCAGAGGAGTTTTCAGATAGTCTAGAAAAGAGCTCCAAAGGGTGGAAAGGAATGCTTGGGGGGTCATCCCCTCAACTGTTCCCGGGATCCCGCTGAGGCCCAGATTTTCTAACAGTTCCCGGGCCTCCTGGGGGATCTTATCCCAGAGCTCCTGAAGGCCGCTCTCTTCCCAATAATCCTCCAAAAGATTTTGATCGGCATATCCGGCGGCGAAGGCCGGTACTGCCATGAATATCAAAAATGCTGCGGCCAAAATGGCTGCGGCGCATCCTTTCAGCTGTTTCACGTCCTGTCTCCCTCCTCAGCTCAGGTTCAGCAGGGTTCCGGCCACATTGAGAAGCTGCTGGAACAGCGGAATGCTCACCACCACCAGGGTAACCTTTCCCGCCAGCTCGATTTTGGCACCGATGGCGTTTTCCCCGGCGTCACGGCATGTCTGGCTTGCCAGCTCGGTAAGGATACACACCCCGAGACATTTCAGCACCACCTGAATCAGTTCTTCTGAAATCAAGGTATTGGTGAAAAGGGCTTCCAACTCCTCCATCACCTGACCGATGCTCTGGGCAACGTAGAGGACCACTGCCACGCTGCAGGCCAAAGAAACAAAAATGGCGAACTCAGGACGGTATTGACGCAGCACCAACGCCAGGACCGTTGCAGTAATACAGAAAACCGCAATGGCGAAAAGATCCACTGTCATAGGCCAAACACCGTCTTTACCGTTTCAAAGAGGTTGCTGATCTCCTGGATCATCATCATCAGCACCACGATGAGTCCGGCCAAGGAAGTCAGCATCGCCTGTTCCTCTCTGCCTGAGCGAAGGAGCACCTGATAAAGCACTGAAACGATGATGCCAATGGCGGCGATTCGGAAGATCAGATCCACATCCATTTCTTTTCACTCCTTCTATATCGGGGCGGTTAAGAAACGCCCGTTATGCAAGAATCACCACTGCCATCAGCCCCAGGAGGATCCCCAGCCGCTGACAGAGGCCGCCGTACCGGCGGCTGTGTTCCCGGGCGTTCTCGGCTTCCCGGGCCATAAGAAGTTCCGCAGTCTCAAGCGCGGAGAGCTGCTCCTCCAAAGACTTTATGCCAATGACATCCCCCAGATTTAAAAGGATCTGGGCTGCGTTTCCCAGAGTTTTTTTCCCTTTTAAAGCCCGGTTCAGGCAGCGCCGGAAGCTGCTGTCATCCTCAAAGGCGCAAGCTAGGTCCTGAATCCCCAAAGACTCTGTAAAGGCATTTTGCTTTCCAAGCATCCGGACAATCTCTCGGGGGGCGGAACGGGTGGTTTCCAGATGAACACGGAACTGGCGGAGAAATTCACACCATCGCTCCAATTCGCCAGCCTGACGGCTCATCCCAAGAGCCTTCCCCCATCCTACCAGCGTCCCGCAGCAAAAAATCAGAAGCAGTCCCAGAAATTTGGTCATTGTATTCCTCCTCGGAGAGAAAGTGAATGATATGGGCGGGACGCCGTGGCGAGTCCAGAAGGGCCACCCCGCCGAAGGCCCCCGTTTCCATCAGGCAGCGGAGGATGGTGTTTCGCAAGAGCTCTTCCCGGCTGCCACAGTGGAGCGATACCAGGAATTGGACC
>JAHZBJ010000045.1:2559-13480 GCA_019423445.1 Oscillospiraceae bacterium | reverse complement strand
TTGGACCCCGCAGGCCAGCCCGGCCGATACCTCCTCCGCTTCTTCTCTGGAGCCCATCTCATCACAGATGATGTATTCCGGCGATAGGGTCCGCACCGCTTGTTCCATTCCTTCTTTTTTGGGTAAACCGCAGATGGCGTCGCTGCAAAGTCCAATGTCGCGAAGGGGTTCCCCCTGGAACATAGCCGACAGCTCATACCGCTCGTCCACAAACACCACCTTCCTGCAGGGACCCAGCTCCCCGGAAGCTAGGGCCCTCCCCAGATCCCGAAGCATGGTGGTTTTTCCCGTGCCCGGTCCTCCGGCCAGGATGATCCCACGCCGGCGGTCCCAGATTTTCGCCAGCTCCCGGCAGGATCCGGGTATCTCCCGGGATACCCGCAAGTTCATGGATGAGATCTCACGGCAGGAGAGGGTTCCGTCACGATCCTTGATAACACTGGCGCAGATTCCAACCCTGTCTCCTCTCGGGGTGGTAATGAACCCCCTCTCCATCTCCCGCTGATGGGTGTGAACCGAATAGTCGCAGAGTTGAACGAAAGCTTCCTGCAGCATGGTCTTTTCCACGGGAAGCCCCTCGCTGCCCCTTTCGCTCAGCCTTCCATCTCCGGTTACAAAACGGTTCGTCACCCCGTCAAACACCGACAAGGGGCGTCCAGCCCGGAGACGCACCTCCTGGATACGGGTCTTTTCCTCCTGGGGGATACGCTCCAAAGGCGCCCGCAGAGACTCAGGGAGATAGGATACCGCCCTACTGAATTCCTTAGGATCATTGCATGTCATTCCCCTGCCCCCTTGTCCGTCGTTAGTCTAAATATATGGGGGGCTGTCCGGCTTTATGACAGAAAGACGCCCCGGAACGGCTGCTTCCGTTCCGGGGCGTCTCAAACATATCATCTTTTATCTGCGGTTGTCATCATCCCAGGGTCCCCTGAGCACATTGTCCCGGCGCATCTGGTTGCGGAAATTGTTGCGTACCTTGCGGTATTTGAAATGGTTGCGGATGGTGCCGGAAATATACGGCCAGAAGAAGATAAAGAAGTTGATCAGAGCCAACACCGCAGCAATTTTGGAAGAAAGAGGGCTGAACACAATCGTTACAGCAAAGATGATCCAGTCCAGGTATGCCAGATATTTCACCTTAATGGGAAGAAACATCATAAAGAGAATCTCTTCATTGGGGAAAAGGGTTGCGTAGGCAAGAAAGAGGGACAGGTTCAGGTAGGTGGCACTGGTGCTTCCGGTAATGAAGCCACCGGCAATAGCTCCCACCGTTCCCAGAAGATAGTAAAAAGTAAACTGGAAGGTTCCCCAGGCATATTCCAGACGGCAGCCGATCCAGTAGTAGAAATACAGCATAAAAATCAGCGTAATGAGACTGCTGCTGTAATCCACAAACAGGAAGGTGATCAGCCGCCAGACCTGTCCCGACAGGATCAGTTCCCGGTCGAAGGAAAGCCAAAAGTAAATGGGGACGTTGCCGAACATCTGCACCAGGGTGAGAACCAGGGTGGTGGAGGTGATATACAGCATCAAGTTTGGGATCCCCAGCCGACCGAACCGGCGCTCCAGCTTGTTGAGCCAGTTGTTCACGTTTCCAAGCTCCTTTCTGTGATCAGATCAGAGGAACTGTTGTTATGTTGCCCCGAAAATGCGAAATTAACCCAGGGCCTTTTCCAGAAGCTGCCGGATAACTGTCGGATTTCCCTGGCCCTTGCTCCGGCGCATGCACTGCCCCACCAGGAAGCCCAGGGCGTTGCTCTTACCGCCCCGATAATCCGCTACCACCTTTTCGTTGTCTGCCAGAACCTCTTGGACAATGGCCTCCAGGGCGGAGGTATCGCTGATCTGGGCCAGTCCCTTCTCCGCCACTACCTGGTCCGGGGTCTTACCGGAGAAGATAATCTCCTCCAGTACCGTCTTTCCGGCAGTGTTGGAAATGGTGCCCTTCTGGATCAGGTTGATCATGGCGCAGAGGTTTTCCGGAGGGAGTTTGGTATCCCCGATGGTGAGGTTCTTTTCATTGAGGATTCGGGAGATATCCCCCAGCAGCCAGTTGGAGATGGTCTTGGGAGGGCACTGGTTCAAAGCCACACAGGCCTCAAAGTAGTCGGCCTTGTCGGGGTTCTCGCAGAGAAGGTTGGCGTCGAAGTGGGGCAGCCCCAGTTCTTTCATATACCGCAGCAGTTTGTGGACCGGCAGCTCAGGGATGGTAGCCCGGAGCTCCTGGAGTTTTTCCTCATCTACAACGATGACTCCCAAATCCGGTTCCGGGAAATAGCGGTAGTCCTGAGCATCCTCTTTGGAACGCAGCACAAAGTTCTTCCCTGCCAGGTCGTCCCAACGGCGGGTCTCCTGGTAAACGGTGCCGCCAGCGTCCAGCACTTCCATCTGGCGCCGGGCTTCATACTCAATGGCCCGCTCCACAGCCGAAAAGCCGTTGACGTTTTTCATTTCGCACCGGGTACCGAACTGGTTGGAGCCCTCAGGCATCACCGAAACGTTGACGTCGCAGCGGATGGAGCCCTCCTGCATCTTGCAGTCGGAGATATCCAGATACTGCAGAATTCCACGAATGGTGTCCAGGTAGGCCTTAGCCTCCTGAGCAGAGCGCATATCCGGCTCAGAGACAATCTCGATGAGGGGGACGCCGCAGCGATTCAGGTCCACCAGGCTTCCCTCAAAACTGTCGGAATGGATCAGCTTACCGGCATCTTCCTCAATGTGGATCCGGGTGATTCCGATGCGGCGGGTAGTCCCTTCCTCATCCACCACGACGTCCACATGGCCGTGCTCACAAAGAGGGATGTCATACTGGGAGATCTGATAGGCCTTGGGCAGGTCCGGATAGAAATAGTTCTTCCGGTCCGCTTTGCAGACGTTGTTAATGGTGCAGCCCGTGGCGTAACCCATCCGGACGGCGTACTCCACCACCTTTTCGTTGAGGGTGGGAAGGCTGCCGGGCATACCGGTGCAGTTGGGGCAGCAGTTGGAGTTTACCTCGGAACCGAAGGAATTCTTGCAGCTGCAATAGATCTTGGTTTTGGTGGAGAGCTCCGCATGGACCTCCAGCCCGATGACAGTGGTATATTTCATGGCAATCTCTCCTCCTTTAACCCAGCTCAGGGATGGTGCAGAGGCTGCCTCCCCGGAGCGTCTGGAAGGCATAAGCGGCGTCAAAGAGCCGCTCCTCGGAAAAACGGGGTCCGATAAACTGGAGCCCCACCGGCATCCCCTGAGAGGTGCCGCAGGGCAGGGACAATCCAGGCAGCCCGGCGATGTTCACTGCAATGGTGCAGATATCGGCGGCGTACATCTTCAATGGGTCTCCGATATTCTCACCCAGCCGGAAGGCGATGGTGGGAGACGTGGGGGTGGCAATGATATCGCACTGGGAGAAAGCCTTGGCAAATTCCGCTCTGAGGGACTTCTGGAACAACTTTGCCTTGTTGTAGTAAGCATCGTAGTAGCCGGAGCTGAGAACAAAGGTCCCCAGCATAATCCGCCGCTTCACCTCGTCTCCGAAGCCCTGGCTGCGGGTTTTTTCATACATATCAGTGAGACCATCAAAGTTTTCTGCCCTGTAGCCGTATTTCACTCCATCGAACCTGGCCAGATTGGAGGAAGCCTCGGCAGAAGAGATAATGTAATAGGCGGAAAGGGCGTAATCGGTGCTGGGGAGGCTCAGTTCCACCAGAGTAGCTCCAGCAGCCTCCAGCTCCCGGAGAGCCTGATGGACCAGCTCCTTTACCTCCGGGTCAACCCCAGGCCCGAAGTATTCCTTGGGTACGCCAATCCGCAGCCCCTTCACATCCCCCTTGAGGAGGGAGGCAAAATCAGGGTATTCCCGGCGGGCGGTGGTAGCGTCCATGGGATCCCGTCCGCAGATGACGCTATAAAGAGCAGCCACATCCTCCACGCAGCGACCCATAGGGCCAATCTGGTCTAGGGAGGAAGCAAAAGCCACCAGGCCATAGCGGGAGACGGAACCATAAGTAGGTTTCAGACCGATAACGCCGCAGCAGGAAGCGGGCTGGCGGATGGAACCACCGGTGTCGCTTCCCAAAGAAAGGACCGATTCTCCTGCAGCCACAGCGGCGGCAGAGCCGCCGGAGGAACCCCCGGGAACCCGATCCAGATCGTGGGGGTTGTGGGTCTTTTTGAAATAGGAAGTCTCACAGGAGGAGCCCATTGCAAACTCGTCCATGTTTGCCTTGCCGGTCATAATGCAGCCGGCAGCCTCCAGCTTGTCCATAACAGTGGCGTTATAGGGAGGCTTAAAATTGTAAAGCATCCGGGAACCACAGGTGGTAAGAACCCCTTTGGTGCAGATATTGTCCTTGACGGCCACAGGAATACCCGCCAGAGGAGCAATCTCCTCCCCCGCAGCAATCTTCTCATCCACCTGTGCGGCGGCGGCCAGGGCCCCTTCCCGGTCCAGGGTCAGGTAGGCTCCAACCTTTTCATCGCAGGAATCAATACGTTCAAAAACCGACCGGACGATCTCCCCTGCGCTGCATTCCTTGTTTCGCAGCATCTGGGCCAGATCCTTGGCGGTGTGCTGATACAGGCTCATGGCAGTTTCTCCTCTCAGTCAACGGTTTTGGGGACAACGATACAGCCGGCCACCGCTTTGGGGGCGTTCTGGAGCACCGCGTCTCGGCGCAGGGAAGGCTTGACCTCGTCTTTGCGAAGCTCCATACGCTCGGCAGGATCCAGGGTCAGATCCTGGTCCTCCACTGCCGGGAGCTTCTCCACCATGGCGACGATGTCGGCCATGTCCTTTTGGAATTTTTCCATCTTGTCCTCCTCAATGGTGAGGCGGGCCAGTTTTGCGATGTGTCGGATATCGATATTCAACGCTCGGTTCCCCCTTTTGTCATCTTCAGAAGGTCCTCCTGGGAAATCACAGGGATCCCCAGCTGCTGGGCCTTGGTAAGCTTACTTCCTGCGTCCTCTCCAGCCAGGACATAGCTGGTTTTCTTGGACACCGAGGAGGCGGTTTTTCCTCCGTGGGCCTGAATCAAAGCTTCTGCCTCACTTCTGGTAAGGCTTGGCAGGGTCCCGGTGAGAACGAAGGTGAGCCCTTCCAATTCTCCGGAAACATTGCTCTGGGATTCCAAGGTATTGAGTCCCAGCTCCCGAAGATCCCGGCACAGGGCCCGGTTGTGTTCCTCCCGGAAATATTCCTCTACGCTTCGGGCCATGATCTCCCCAAAGCCATCGATCTGGGCGATCTCCTCCCAGCCTGCATTTTCCATAGCATCCAGAGAGCCAAAACGTTGGGCCAGGAGTTTTGCAGCCTTTTCCCCGATACCCGGGATCCCCAGCCCGAAAATAAGACGAGAAAGTTCCCGTGTCTTGGAATTTTGAATAGCTTCCGCCACTTTATCTGCCTTTTTCTTGGCAAAACCCGGCAGCCCCACCAGCTGTTCCGGCGTCAGGCGGTACAGATCCGCCGGAGTTGCCACCAGTTTTTCCTCTACCAGCAGCTGGCACACCACATCCCCCATGCCGTCGATATCCATGGCACCCCGGGAGCAGAAGTGGATAATGCTGCGGACCAGCTGGGCGGGACAGCTGATATTGGGACAACGCACGGCGGCGGCTCCTTCCTCCCGAACCAGGGTGGCTCCGCAGGATGGGCAGCGCTCCGGCAGCCGGTAAGAAGGCTTATCCGGATCATGCCAAGTAACAGCCAGAACCTCGGGGATGATTTCCCCCGCCTTCCGCACCAGGATCTTGTCCCCCACCGCAAGGCCCATCTCACTGATAAAATCTTGGTTGTGAAGAACGGCCCGGCTGACGGTGGTTCCCGCCAGGGTGATGGGCTCAAAAACTGCAGTAGGTGTCACCGCTCCAGTGCGTCCCACCTGAACCTGGATATCCAGAAGGCGGGTTTCTTTCTCCTCAGGGGGGTATTTATATGCCACCGCCCACTTAGGAAACTTAGCGGTGGAACCCAACTGCTCCCGCTGGGCGAAATCGTTGACTTTTACCACCGCTCCGTCAATATTGAAGGAATATTCGCCCCGTTTTTCCCCAATGGCGGCGATGTCCCGGATTACTTCTTCCATATCCCCGTAGGCCTTATACTCGGGGACCACTTTGAATCCAAGACTCTGAAGGTATTCCAGGGACTGACTGTGGGAGGACAGTTCCTTTCCTTCTATCTGCTGGACGTTAAAGACAAAAATGTCCAGGCCGCGCTTGGCGGTAATCCGGGGGTTCTTCTGCCGGAGAGATCCGGCGGCGGCATTTCTCGGGTTCTTGAACGGCTTTTCTCCTTCAAGCTCCTGGGTCTCTACCACCCGCTCAAAGCTTTTTACCGGCATGTAGACCTCGCCCCGGACCTCCAGGAGGGGCAACGCCTCCGGCAGTTGCAGGGGCACCGAGCGGATGGTACGGATGTTTTCGGTGACATCCTCGCCGACAAAACCATTTCCCCGGGTGGAACCCACCGTCAGCACGCCGTCCCGGTATTCCAAGGAGACTGAAAGGCCGTCGATTTTGGGTTCCACTACGTAGGAAGGATCCGGCACCACTTCCCGAACACGGCGGTCAAAATCCCGGAGTTCTTCAAAGGAAAAGATATCCTGCAGAGAACCCATTTGGACTTGGTGCTCCACCTGAGCAAAGGTGTTGGAAGCGGCTCCCCCAACCCGCAGTGTAGGGGACGTGGGGGAATAATACTGGGGATTGGCCTCCTCCAGCTCCAGCAGGCGGTGAAAAAGCCGGTCATATTCAAAGTCGGAGATCTCCGGATCATCCAGGTTGTAGTAACGGTTTGCGTGGTACTCCACCTGTTTACGGAGGGATTCGATCTCTTCCTTGATGGGATCGCACATACTTCTCACCTCATTTTAACTAAATAAGTTTACCATATTTTGTTTGACATTACAATATCGGAAAATGACCGTTTCGTGTTCCCAAAAGAATTTTTACCCCTCTCCTGCCCCATAGTCCTGGATCATTCCCACCAAGGGATCGGTGCCGTCGGACACCAGGGTAAAAGCGCTGGGTACAAGCCCCACAATCACTGTCTCCGCAAGGCAGATGTCGGTATCCACTCTGGAGGAAATGGAATATCCAGGCAGTACAGCCTGGATATCCAGTTTTACATTGAGGATGATCTGATGCCGGGTCTGATTGATTCCCTCCGACTCAAAAACATTGCGCACCTGGGTCTGAACAAAGCTGGACGGAACCAGCCGTATCTCCACCTCCGGACCCCGGCCAGAAAAAAGAGGGCTCCCGGTGAGAGTGCCGATGGGCAGACAGAGTTGATGGTTTTCGAAAAGCAGTATCTTTTGAATGATGGAACTGGTTACCGCAGACTGGAACTGGGACATTGCCAGCATATCTGTCTGGAGGGAGGTGACGCTGCCGGCATCGTTATAGGTCAAGTGCACTAGATCCCCGTACTGAAGCTCCAGGCTGGAGATCTCCTCATAAACAGTGTCCTGAATGGCCTGGGTGGCGTAGAGCATCGCCTGACCTTCCGCCGCGGTAGTGACCGCTGGCCGAAGTTGGATATCCACTGCCAGGACGGTCCCGGCCAATGCCAAAGCTGTCACAAGGCATTTGATCCGAAAACGCCGCTTTTTGCTTTTTTGCCGCTTTGGGATCTTCATTTTTCCCAGTATATTCCTTCCGGTCTTTTAGGTTGAATCCGGGCCGAAAAACTCCTTCGGCATAGAATGAAAGGGTCCCTATCCACATCGGGAAACGAGGTGTTGTTATGGAAAGAAATTGCCGCTGCTCCCTCCCCTACCCATCTTTGGAGAGTCCGGCAGCCAGCCCGGCGTGGATCCCCATGCTGAAAAATCTTTATGCCGGGCGAAGAAGCGAGTTGGGAGCCATTACCCAGTATTGTTACCAAAGCATTATTTTAAGCAGAACCTGCCGCGAAATCGCCGAGACCCTTCGAGGAATGGCGATGGTTGAAATGCACCACATGGAGATGCTGGGGAAATTGGTACTCCTGTGCGGTGGTACCCCTGATTTTTCGGGAGGCCGTCCCTGCCAGTGGTGGAATGGTTCCTTTTCCAACCGCCGGAAGGACCTGTGCGGCATTCTCTTGGTCAATCTTCGGGATGAAGTGGCCGCGGTGGATGCTTATTTAAAAGCCGCCTCCGCTATCTCCGATCCGCAAATCAGCCGGCTGCTCCGGCGTATTGCCATGGACGAATCCCATCATGCCCAGCTTCTGCGGGAAATGATCACCAAAAGCGGATGCCCACGCAAACCGTAAAACCGCACCTGTTAAAAAAGCCCGGCTGTGCAGACGATTGACAGCCGGGCTTTTCCAAATGCCCCATGTAATTTATCCTCTTGTTTGAAAAATGCCTATTCCTCTGCCTGTGTGCGTTTTTCCTCCCACCTGTCCCAAACGTGACCGGCTCCAAATGCGACACCCGCAAGACAAAGCAGCCAGTGGCGCAGAACGATTCCTCTCCCCAGAAACAGAAGGCAGGGAATCAGCGTCAGAGCCAAATTAAGACCTGGGGAATTTCTGCCGATCCAGGAGACAAGCCAGCAGAGATAATAAGCCACGATGAGCAGGAGGCACAAAGAGAGCCACAAGATCATAGACCCCACCGAAGCAAATCCGAAACTGCCTCCTGGGGCACCAAGAGGAACCACCATCAGAAACAGGGCGGCGCAGCCTCCGATGTTCCTCAGCAAGCGTCCTCTGCTGTTTTGGCATCCACAGAGATGTTTTTGCTTCCTGCCCAGGAAAGCGCCGCCAGGAACCAGCAACAGCCCGGAAATTACCCCTCCTGATACGTTGAGCCAACCAAACTCCACCGCTTTCCCTCCTCTCTGCGGTGCGGCCTATTTTACCGGGAAATACATATACAGCTGGCACTTCACCATACCGTTATAAAGCTTGCGGCGCTTGTCCGCGGTGCGGCCGAAAAGGTCCTCAAAATCATCCAGGGAGCTGATGATGAAATATCCCGTTTCTGGGGAGGGGCGGAACACCTTTCCCATCGTACGGCTAAGCTCCCGTGCCTCTTGAAGGTCCAAAAGCCGCTCGCCGTAAGGGGGATTGCAGACCACAATAGATTTTTCCCCAGGCACGGTAAACTCCCGGACGTCCATCTGGCGAAGCTCCAAAAGATTGAAAACCCCAGCCCGCCGGGCGCTTCCTTCCGAGATCTCCAGGGCTTCAGGGCTGATGTCGCTGCCAAATGCCCGGAAAGTCACATCCTTTCGGACCTTGGACATAGCCTCCTCCCGTTGAACCCGCCACACCTGAGGCGGAACGCAACCCCAGCTTTCGGCGGAAAAACGGCGGCGCAAGCCCGGAGCAATGTTCCGGGCCTTTAGAGCGGCTTCCACCAGGAAGGTACCGCTGCCGCAGAAGGGATCATACAGTTTGGTATCTGGATAGATCCGGGCAATATCCAAAATTCCCGCCGCTAGGGTTTCCTTGATGGGAGCCAGGTTGGAGACCGGGCGGTATCCGCGCTTGTGGAGTCCCTGGCCCGATGTGTCCAACATAATTGTAACCGTATCCTTGAGAATGGAAAACTGGATCTGAAAAAGAGCTCCTGTCTCCTCAAACCAAGCAACACCATATTTCTTCCCCAGGCGCTTTACCACTGCCTTCTTGATGATGGACTGACAATCCGGCACGCTGTGAAGCTGAGAATTAAGGGACCAGCCTTTTACCGGAAAGCGGTCTTTTTTCCCAATGAACCGTTCAAAGGGGAGTTTCTCCACCTCATCAAAAAGTTGGCTGAAGGAGGTGGCCCGAAAGCTTCCCAGCACCACCAGTACCCGCTCCGCCGTACGCAGCCACAGGTTTGCTCTGGCGATATCCTCCGATGTACCCTGGAAATCCACTCTCCCGTCCGAGGCAGTGACCTTTTCCGCCCCCATCCGTTTCAGTTCACCGGCTAGGATCCCCTCCAGGCCAAAGTTGCAGGGGCAGGCAAATTGCAGTTTTTCCATTCTGGTTGTCCTTTCAAAAAGCGGCGAGAAGCCGGCGAAGGCTTCTCACCGCTTTGCTGTGTCAATCCTGGATAGGCTCCAGCAGGCCGTAATTGCCGTCCTTCCTGCGGTAGACCACATTGATCTCCCCTGTTTCGCCGCTGCGGAACATAAAGAACTCATGATCCAAAAGGTTCATCTGAAGGATGGCTTCCTCAACGTCCATTACGTTGACCTGGAATTTCTTTGTCTTCACCAAAGCGGAGGCATCGGTCTGCACTTCGGTATAGGATCCCTCCTCCGGCATGGGAAGGGGCGCTTTCAGCCGGCGTTCCAGGCGGGTCTTATTCCGGACGATCTGACTGGTGAGAACATCTACCACCAGGTCCAGGGAGACCTGGCGGTCCTTGCTGGTCTTTTCACCCCGGAAGAACATTCCACGGGATTTGATGGTGACCTCTACGGTTTCTTCCTCGCCGTTGTTGGTCACCACAATCATCACATTGGGGTGGGCGTCAAAGAACTTTTCCAGGCGTTTCAGGCGCTTTTCGGCGTATTCCTTGAAGGAATCCTTGACCGTGGTTTTCCTGCCCAGGTATGTGATGTTCATCATAAGACCACTCCTTGCTCTATTTTCGTTCCGTACCAGGGGGATTATGGCAATGAACCAAAATCCTTGTAATAAGTATACCCTGATTTATGAAAAATTACAAGGGTTCTGCTGCTGTTTTTCCAGATTTTGCTTATCGCACCAGCGTTCCGTCCACCAGTACATGTACCGGCCTTACCAGCAGCCCAATGGGGTCCCGGTCAAAAATCAAAATATCCCCGTCCCGGCCTGGGGTCAAGCTCCCCACCCGGTCCCCAATGCCACAGATTTCGGCGGCATTTTGGGTGATCAATGGAATTGCTTCTTCGGCAGGGACTCCTGCATCCACCGTGATGGCGGTCTGGGTAGCCAGCAGGTCGATGGGCACCT
>JAHZBJ010000045.1:0-2549 GCA_019423445.1 Oscillospiraceae bacterium | reverse complement strand
CCGCCTTCAAAAGAAGGGCGGCGTTGCGCCGGTCCAGGTTCCTCAGTTCCGGCTTGGAACGGGTGGTGATGATGGGCCCACAGATTACCGGCACACCTGCCCTGGCAATGGCGTCTGCCACCAGATACCCCTCGGTACCATGAACAATGACCCCATCCAGAGAAAATTCCCGAATGATTCGCAAGGCGGTACAGATATCGTCCGCCCGGTGGACATGGAAGTGGGCCTTAATCTTCCGTTCCAAAACGGGCATAAGGGCCTCACATTTGACATCCAGCTCCGGCGGATCAGTGTCCTCGTCCTCCCGAGACTTTTCCAAATCTTCCATGTAGCGCTGGGTTTTTTGGAGCTCCTCCCGAATGATGGCTGCAATGGCCATCCGGGTAACCGGTGTCTGGGATTTCTCGCTGTAGGTGTTTTTGGGGTTCTCACCCAAGGCAAACTTCATCCCCACCGGAAAGCGGACCACCATGTCGTCCACCACGCTGCCCCGGGTTTTGATGGCGCAAATCTGCCCAGCCACCGGGTTGGCGCTTCCCGGCCCGGTAATTACAGTGGTGATACCGTAGTCCAAGGCTTCGGCAAAGGCTCTGTCCATGGGATTGATGGCATCCAGGGAGCGAAGCTGGGGGGTACAGGGATCCGTTTCCTCATTTCCATCATCCCCCTCGAAGGCGAGCCCCTCCTCCCACATGCCAAGGTGACAGTGGGCATCGATGAACCCCGGGGTAACGATCATCCCGGAGGCATCCAGGATCTGGGGATCCTTCCCCTGATAGCGGCCGGAAGCCGTTTTCAGGATCTTTCCGTCCCGCAGCTCCACATATCCGTTTTGGAGGACTGTTCCATCCCCGATATGGATAGTCCCTCCCTGTATGACCATGCGTAATGTCTCCTCTCTGAAAACTCCCGAAAAAAAGAGCCGAAGCAGCTTCGGCTCTTGGGAAGACTTTATTTGCCCCGGGAACGCCGGTTGGCGCTGCCCCGCCGGGTATCCAGGACCTTTTTCAGGTCGGACATCCGGTCGTCGCTGGATTTTTTGTAGCGGTTGAGCATGTCCTCAAATGCATCGCCGGTGCTGGGGATGGGAGCAGGCCGGTTATAGGAGCGGGGTGCGTAGCTGCGCTGCTGCGGCCTTCCTCCCTCACGTCCGGGGGCAACCGCCGGGGCTTTGTTCATCGTTTCCTTGATGGAAAGGCTCACCTTCCCCATCTCATTGATCCCGATGACCTTGACAGTAACTTCGTCCCCTACCTTCAGGTAGTCATTGATGTCCTTGACATATGTATTGGCTACCTCTGAAATATGAATCATTCCGGAGCCGCCCCCCTCCAGATCTACAAAGGCCCCGTAATTCATCACTTTGACCACTTTGCCGGCTACGACACTTCCTACCGATACCAAATCCGTTCCTCCCACACACTAATTTGCGCCAGAGATATCCACGAAGACCCGTTCATCGGGATGAGCGTAATCCAACTTTTCCCGCGCGGTGCGCTCCATGGTCTCATCGTCCTGGCGAAGGGCCAGCTCAGCATCCTTGTTTTCCAATTCCTGCTGCTCCACCTGCTGCTCCATATCAGCCAGCTGTTTCTGCATATCCGCAATCTCCAGCTTTGTCTTGATAAAGAAAACAGCCAACAAAAGCATCAAGAGGAGACAGGCAGCTTTCAGGATGGAATTGATAGAAAAAGGGCTAGTTTTCACCTGTCCTTTTCCTTTCATCTTCCTCACCGCCCCTTTGCCCATGATTTGCTTTATTATACATCATAAGGACCCGGAATTTCAAGCGGTATTTTACCTTCTCAGCAGTATTGCGCCCAAGCTCTTCTAGCCTGCTTCCCCCAGAAGCCAATTTTTTGCCGATCCAGGCAAAAGGCCTCCAGAAAAACCAAAACACCTTCCGCAGAATCCGGATAATTCCAGCGGAGCACTTCATCACCAGCGCCCCTACCGAGAAGTAGTAGATCGTCCAGCCCAACAGTACCCCAAGGAGGATGAAATACCTGATCTGGCCATAGCTGTTCTCCAGCATAAACCCAAAAAGAATGATGGTGGAAAAAAGAAAGAACAGCAGGTCCTCTACCAGCACCAGCAGGGACGGAATGATAAAAGCAAGTCTTGTAATCCGGAAAAAATCATATAGGCAACCTAAAACCGCTCCCAGAAGCAGGGAGCGGAAAAAGACCGAAGTCTGTTCAGCGATGGCGATGGCCATAAGTGCACCTCAGCGGAACAAACGGCTCAGAAGGCCCCCGCCGCCAGGCTGCGGGTCGCTGTAGCCGATGTTGTAGATCTCTCCCTCCAGGGCAAGGTCCCCAGCCACCACATCAATTTTCAGCACCACCTCTTCCTCGTCGAAACTCTCCACATCGGTGACGCCGCTGATGCTTACATTTTTCCGGTCCTCCACGATAATACTGTGGGGCACAGACAGCTGCTTATTCTCCATTGCCATTGCCTTTCCTCCCTTTTGTTGGTGTTGTCCCATCCTGACCCACTGCGGCATTAACCACAGGGCACTAACAAAATATGCGGGAGGAAAATGA
>JAHZBJ010000044.1:11308-15633 GCA_019423445.1 Oscillospiraceae bacterium | reverse complement strand
TGGGTGGGGGCGTTTTGAATCTCGTCCACCACCGTGTCGGAAAGGCGTACCGCCAGGGAGATGCCCCATTCCAGCCCGGCGGGGCCGTCATCGCAGCGGAAGAAGCCCGGTTTTTCCAGGCCAAGTTCCAGACACAGGGCGGAAATGCGCTCTTTCATGGCGGACACCTCCTGATTTTAAGATGACTTTATTGTAGTCCCGAGAGCGGATTTTTGTCAAAGAAAAATTTTTGCCGGGGAAGAGAAAAAAAGTATTGACTTTCTGGACAGGGTCAGGTATAATAATCATCGTTCTCGGCAAACAAGAGAATCAATTCCACGGGGGCGTAGCTCAGCTGGGAGAGCGCTTGAATGGCATTCAAGAGGTCATGGGTTCGATCCCCACCGTCTCCACCAAGAAAAAGGCACGACAAAAGTCGTGCCTTTTTCCTTTGCCGGGACCAGAAAAAATATTCCCTAGGCTCTCATTCCCACACGGCAGATTGAAACGGGCCCCGATCCGGCAAGGATCGGGGCCCGTTTGATGATTCAGCAGCGCCGTGTCTTTCAAGTATCCAGTTGGCAGAAGTACAGGGTCTGGGCGTCAGAGTCATAAAGAGCCAGGGTGAAGTTAAAGGAACCCCGTCCCAGGACCTGGGAATCGTCCTGGGGGTCGGTGCTTTGGGAGTGACGGTCTTCAAAAAAGACGTACCCCGTTTGCACCTCAGGGATCAAGGGTTCCCCATTGCCGTCACTGAGGTAGGGCCCGGTGGAGACCCAAAATCCCTCTTCTTCCTCGTAGGTCAGACCATATACCAGGGCGGTGAGATTATCATTCAGGGGCAGGGGCCGCCAGAGGCTGTTGTTTTCCACCGCTTTCAGAAAGGTATCGTTGGAGAAGGAGAGGACGATGTATTCCAGGCCGTCCCCGTGGAAGCCCCCGTGGGTGTCGCTGTCGGTGATGACCTCCCCGGTGGAGGCGTCCAGCCCCAGAGCCTGGGAGACCGTTTCCTGGGGGGAGGGGGAGGCACAGGCCGCCAGGGACAGCAGCGTCAGGGCGGCGCAGAAAAAAGTCAATCCGCGTGGAATCCGAATCATGGGGAGCATCTCCTTTCAGGGTGTTGGAAAGGGAAACTTTCTTATTAGGAGGGAGGCAGCTCCGGCAGGGCTGGCTGGGGGAGGAACCCTTCCGAGGCCTCCGCCGCCTGGAGCCGCTGGAGATTCCAGTGGGAGAGCCCTTCCAGCTGGGAGGTGGTTTCGGCGGCGTGGCCCAAAAGGGTCTCCAGAGCCGAGAGGAGCTGGATGTCGCCCTTAGCGATTTCCCGGAGGTAGAGCCGCCGGATCTCTGGAGCTCCGGCCACAGCGCAGCCGTACAGTTCGTCGTAGGAAGAGAAGATGATTTCCGGATCCTCCAAGGCTTCATATCGCTGAACGGCGCTGCGCACCACCAGGCCGTCCACGTTCAGGTAGCACAGGATTAGAAACAGGGCACAGAAGGAGCCTGCGATCCACCGCGCCAGAGGAATCTTCCGGTACTGGGACAGGAGCACCAGCCCGAACACCACTGCCAGCAGCACCATGAACCATGTGGTGCAGACCCGCAGCCTGGTGACACCGCAGAATCGGATGTACAGTCCCATTTTGCAGATGGCAAGGCCGATGAGGAGCAGGGTTTGGCAGCAAAGGAGGGTATGGAAAACCCGCAGAGGCGCGGGGGACCGCTGAGAGGAGGGGGCCAGAAAGAGATGGATACCCCAGAGAACCAGAAGGTTCACTACCGCCACCCGGCAGAGCTCGAAGAAACCCTGGCGGGCAAACTGGGAGTAATCGTAGGGAGTGAGCCCCCGTGTTGTCAGGAAACCGGCCAGGGAGGCCGCTCCGGCGAGGAAAAACAGCAAGTAGACCAGACACAGCATGGTCAGGAGGGTATACGCCCCCACAGCGGGAAGGACCCGGCGCCGGGCGGCTTTGGCTTCCAGCTTTTCCACGGTGATCTCTTTGGTGTAGCGCTGGTGTTGGTTGCCGTAGATGAGGCCGAAGAGGTAGCACCCCACCGGCAGAGCCAGGAGGGTGGAAGGGGAGAGGATATTCTCCCATTGGACCAATTCTCCCAACTGTTCCAGCAGAACGGCAAAGCTTTCCTCCACCTGGGACAGCTGCCGGCAGATATACCACACCAGGGGTATCGAGCAAAGCAGGGAAATGCCAACGATAAAGAGGTTTTTGCCGGGGCGGGTTTTGGCGAAGCTGTTTTTTACCGCAGCTCCCAGGCAGCCAAAGTTCTGAAAAGGGATGACGAAAAGCTGATTGCGCAGGTCCGCAAGGACCCAGGTCCCCAGCCGGTTTTCCAGGCGGCTGCCCCCCAGGGTTCCCAGCCAGTAGGCGGTGACAATGATCAGGAACAGGATGTTGAGATAGGCGATGAGCCCATTGTCCAGCAGGGCGAAGCTCAGAGCGGAGAAGAACATCACCCCCAGCCAGGGAAGGCTTTCCCGGGGAAGGGGGAGGCCGGCGCTTTGACGGTAGGCCAGCACCAAGGCCACAAAGCCCATGGTAAACAGAGGGATTCCCAGGCCCGGGGAAAGCACCAGCACCAGCCGGACGAAAAACCACCCTGCCGCCAGGGTCAGCAGCGCCGCGGCTCCGTCTTTGGGGGTGGCCTCCACCGGGAGCCGGGGTTTCGGGGGTTCCATCCCCAGCGCTTCACGGTACTCCTGCCAGGAGGTCAGGCCCGGGGCAGGGGCGTTTTTGGGTACACCAAGGGAAGCGGGTGCGGGAGCATCCGCGGGAAGTGGCTTCTGATTCATTTTGTTACCTCACTGTTCTTCTGTGCCGGAGGTAGGCTCCGGACGGTATTCCAGGATGTCGGCGGGCTGGCAGTCCAGAGCCCGGCAAATCATTTCCAGAGTGGAAAAACGGATGGCTTTGGCCTTGTTGTTTTTCAGGATGGAGAGGTTGGCGGGAGTGATGCCGATTTTTTCGGAGAGCTCCCCGGCGGAGACCTTCCGCTTTGCCATCATCACATCCAGGTTCACCAGAATGGCCACGGCGGGCCCCCCCTTTCTCAGATGGTGTAATCGTTTTCTTCCTTCAGGGCCAGAGCCTCCTGAAAGACATTTTTGATGACCCGCAGGATCAGGCAGATAAAAGCCGCTGCGGCTGAGACCAGGAGAAAGGGGAAAAAGAACCAGGCCGCGGCAAGACAGATGACCGCTATCACCGCGCAGCACCAGGAGATCCGCCGGAGCCGGGAGATATTTTCCCGGGTGAATACCTCCCCCCGGGAGAGGCTCCCCAGCAGGCGGTCCAGACACCACAGCAGCAGCCCTGCGGGAACGACGCAGAGGTAGAAAGCGGCACAGATGGCCGTTGCCACCTGTGGATTCTTCCCGGTAAAGGTGACAAACAGGCTGGTAATTCGTGGGGCCAGGAAAAGCCCCAGTCCCAGAAGCGCCAGAAAAAACCGGGTGCAGAAAACGGAAAGGCGGATGGAATGGTCCTTATCCCACATAACGTACACACTCCTCAATGGCTTCGTTGGTTTGATGATACCATGGAAGAAATTGAAAGTCAATATAAATTTATCGAAAAACGATAAATTTTTTCTTTGAAACAGTAATACAGAAGTTGTGGGCCGATATGGGGTGTAACCTGTGAGGGCCACCGGTTGGGCTTCAGAGAGGAAAGAAGCAGGGAGAAAGTGTAAAAGTCCTTTCAATATTGAGAAAAATCTGTTATGATATATTGTCAGAAGATCATCATAAGGAGGGCCTACCTTGGGAAAAGCGTATATCGGTGTCTTCGGCATGGGTGTCATGGGGCAGAGTCTTGCCCTGAATATTGCGAACCACGGTTACACTGTGTCAGTTTATAATAAGGACTGGGAGAATACCCGGGACTTCATAGAGAAAAAGGCATCTGGAAAAGAAAATGTCATCCCCTGCCAGACGCTGGAAGAATTCCTCTCCTCCTTGGAGGCGCCCCGGAAGATCCTACTGATGATCACTGCCGGGCAGCCGGTGGACCTGGTACTCCAGATGATGGCGCCGCTGCTGGACAGCGGGGACATTGTGGTGGACGGAGGAAATTCCTTTTACCGGGATACCCGCCGCAGAGAGCAGGAACTCCGGGAGCGGGGAATCCGGTTCTTCGGCATGGGAATCTCCGGCGGGGAGAAGGGAGCCCTGGAGGGACCGGCTCTGATGCCGGGAGGAGACCCGGAAGCCTACGGCTATTTGAAGGGGCTGCTGGAAGATATCGCCGCCAAAGCCCATGACGGGACCCCCTGCTGTGCCTACATGGGAGCGGACGGCGCCGGGCACTACGTCAAGATGGTCCACAACGGCA
>JAHZBJ010000044.1:10836-11298 GCA_019423445.1 Oscillospiraceae bacterium | reverse complement strand
TCCTGGGGAAAAGAGACCCGGACACAGGCAGGCCTTTGGTGGATGTGATCCTGGACGAGGCCGGACAAAAGGGGACCGGAAAGTGGACCTCCGTGGAAGGGCTGGATATGGGCGTCCCCATTCCCACCATCGCCGAGTCGGTGTTTGCCCGTTTCCTTTCCGGGCGGAAGGAAGAGCGGGTGGCGGCGGCGGAGATATTCCCCTGGAAGAGCCTGGGGAACCTGCCGGAACGGGATGTTCTGGTGTCCCAGCTGGAGGAAAGTCTTTACGCCGCAAAGATCTGCTGCTATGCCCAGGGCTTTGCCCTTCTTCGGGGGGCAGCGGAGGAATATGCCTGGGCCTTGGATTATGGAAGAATCGCTTTGACCTGGCGGGAGGGGTGCATCATCCGGGCGCGTTTCCTGGACGACATTGCCGCCGCTTTTGGGGCTCAGCCGGAGCTGCCCAACCTGATGGTAGCCA
>JAHZBJ010000044.1:4161-10826 GCA_019423445.1 Oscillospiraceae bacterium | reverse complement strand
CTTTTGCCCCGGCCCTGGAGAAAGCCCAGACAGCCTGGCGCAGTATTGCCGCCCTGGCCGTCCTCAGCGGGACGGCAGCCCCGGCCCTTACCAGCGCCCTGAGCTATTTTGACGGTTACCGCACCGGGGTATGCCCGGCCAACCTGCTCCAGGCTCAACGGGATTTCTTTGGAGCGCATACCTACCGCCGCATCGACCGGGAAGGGGTATTTCACACCCACTGGGAATCCTAATTGACGGCAGGGAAAGGAAGACTGTCTATGACCAGGGAAATCAAGAGGACTCCGGTGGCGGTGATCTTCGACATGGACGGCCTGATGCTGGACACTGAGCGCCGCAGCCTGGAATTCCGCAGGCAGATCCATGAGGAGAAGGGCCTGCCCTTTATGAACCTGCTTCCCCTGACCATGGGGAAGAACGCCGAGGCCGCCAGGGAGATTTACCTGGCCCATTACGGCCAGGACTACCCCTTTGAGGAGATCAAGAAGGAGATCCGGGCCCGCTGGGACCGGTATCTGGAGAAAAACCCCGTCCCGGTGAAACCGGGGTTGTTTCCCCTTCTGGAACATCTTCGGAAGCGGGGGATCCGGAGGGCGGTGGCCAGCTCCACCGCTGAGGAATCGGCGCTGCCCAAGCTGGAAAAGGCGGGGATTGTCCCATATATGGACGCCATGGTCTTTGGAGACATGGTGAAGCGGTCCAAGCCGGAACCGGATATTTTTCTGGAGGCTGCGGCACGGCTGGGGGCGGAACCGGAGGGGTGCATGGTGCTGGAGGACAGCCCCAGCGGCCTGACGGCGGCACACCGGGCGGGGATGCGGCCGGTGATGGTGCCGGATACCGTTCAGCCCACCGAGGAGATCAAAAAAATCCTGTACGGCTGTGTAGAGCGGCTGGATCAGGTGATTGCCATAATAGAAAAAACGGAGGATGAGTAACCATGGAGTGGAGAGGAAATCCTGTATCAGAAGGAATCGCGGTAGGCAAGGCTTACCTGTATCAGCCTTATGTTCCCCAAGTGGTCCAGGGGGAGATCCCCGAAGACCAGGTGGAGGAGGCCACCGCCCGGTATGAGCAGCTCCGGGAGAGCGCCAAAGGTGAGCTGGAGGCCATCCGGCAGCAGCTGGAAGCATCCGGAAACGCCGACAAGGCTAAGATCTTCAAGGCCCACCTGGATATTCTCTATGACGTGGCCATGGACGAGGAGATCAAAGACGCCATTGCTTACGACTATATGACCCCGGAGTGGGCGATCCACAAGGTGTATGAAAAGTTCATCAAGATCCTTGGGAAGGCCGCTGACGCTCTGATCCGGGAGCGGGTGGCGGATATGCGGGATGTGAAGAACCGCCTGCTGCGCATTGCGGCTGGAGTGCCGGAGAAGAACCTGGCGGTTCTGGCGGAGCCGGTGATTGTGGTAGCTCATGACCTGCTTCCCTCCGATACCGCTACTCTGGACCGGCAGCGGGTGCTGGCCATTGTCACCGAGATCGGCGGCGCCACCTCCCACAGCGCCATTATTGCCCGGAGCTATGAGATTCCCGCTCTGCTGGGTGTGGATGGGATCATGGGCCAGCTGACCCACGGCCAGGAAGTGGCGGTGGACGCCCTGGAAGGCCTTTTGATTGCGGACCCCACCCCCGAACAGAAGGAAGCCTTTGGGAAGAAGCGGGAGGAATTCCTGGTCCGCCGCGGGGAGGAGAAGAAGTTCCTGGGAGCCCGTCCGGTGATGGCCGACGGAACAGTGATCCCCGTGGCCCTGAATGTTGGTTCCGCCAGCGACCAGGAGCTGGAGGGCGAGAAGTACACCGACGGCGTGGGACTGTTCCGCACCGAGTTTATCTACATGGGCAAGGAGCAGCTCCCCACCGAGGATGAGCAGTACGAGATCTATAAGAAGATCCTCACCAAATTCGGAGACCGCCCGGTGACCCTGCGGACCCTGGACATCGGCGGCGATAAGAAGCTCCAGTGCATGGAGCTGCCAGTGGAGGAGAATCCCTTCCTGGGGAACCGGGCCCTGCGTCTCTGCTTCCAGAAGCCGGAGGTGTTCCTGACCCAGCTTCGGGCGGCTCTTCGGGCGTCGGTCCATGGCAATCTCTGGATCATGTTCCCCATGGTGGGGAGCCTGGACGATATTCGCCGGGCCAAGGAGTTTGTGCAGCAGGCTAAGGCCCAGCTGGATGAACAGGGAATCCCCTGCAATCCCGACGTGAAGCTGGGAATTATGATTGAGATCCCCTCCATCGCCCTCATCGCCGACCTGGCGGCTCAGGAGGTGGATTTTGCCAGCATCGGCACCAACGACCTGATTCAGTACTCCACGGCAGTGGACCGGATGAATCCCGAGGTGACCAAGTATTATCAGAGCTATCATCCCGGCGTGTTCCGCCTCATCGGCATGGCGGTGGAGGCCTTCAACAAGGCCGGCAAGCCCATCAGCGTCTGCGGTGAGATGGGCGGCGATCCCCTGGCGGCCTCGGTGCTGGTGGGCCTTGGGATGAATAAGCTGAGCATGGGTCTTGCCTCGGTGGCCCGGATGAAGAAGGTCCTGTCCGGTCTCACCATGGAAAAGGCCCGGGAGCTGGCTCGACTGGCCCGGACCCTTCCCACCGCCGACGAGGTGGAAAAAACTTTGAAATCGGAGCTGGCGCAGCTCCTGTAAATAAAAATCAGCGGTGGATACCGCAAATAACACAACGGAGGGAAAAAGAATGTATAGTAAAAAAGTGACGATCCAGAACAAAACCGGGCTCCATGCCCGTCCTGCCTCGGAGTTTATCAGCATGGCCAGCAAGTTCAAATCCCGCATCACCATCAAAAAGGTGGGTGGGGATGAAGAGGATGAGGCCAACGCCAAGTCCATTGTGATGGTGCTTTCCCTGGCTCTGGCTCAAGACACTGAAGTGGAGATCGTTGCCAAGGGCGAGGACGAAGTGGAAGCGGTAGACGCTCTGGTTGAGCTGATCAACTCCAAGTTCGGCGAGGAGTAATCCCCTGCAATGCCCAATTACAGGCGCCCGGGACCATCGGCCCCGGGCGCCTGCTGATTATATCTTTATGAGAAATCCACACCGGGCGCCCCCCGTATTTGGAATAACATTTACAGAATGTTCAGGACTGACCGGGGGAGGAAAGGATATAATAGCCGTAGAAAGAGTGCATGGCCCTGCGCTGCGTGAAAACGGAGGAGGAAGGTAGATGAAAGCCATAGGGAGACGGTTGCTGTGTGTCCTGTTTTGCCTGAGCTTCTGCTTTGGGCTGGCCGCCTGTCAAGAGAAAGAAGAGACCGATGAAGAATTGACCGAGACCTTCTCCCGGCTTTTGGCGGCGGATTTTGAGGTATACTATCTTTTCTATTCCGACGGCTTGCCGGTGGACCAAAACGTCACCCAGCAAGTGGAGGGCGCAGATTATCACCCAGTGGTGTCTACGGAGTATAAGGACCTGGACGACCTCAGAAACCTTCTGGAAGGGGTCTATGCTGAGGAAAGCCAGGTGGAGGCCCATCTGGAGGTAAAGGATCCCCATGGGACCCCTCTCCTGGCGGAGGTGGATGGAAAGCTCTATCGAAGCGCCACTCGGGATATCTACGCCATGGGATATGAGGTGGACGATACCTCCATCCGCCTGGAGGAGCGAGGTGAGGAGCAGGCCTCCTTTGTTTTTCTGGAGACGGGCATGGATGGCTCCCTTTACGAGACTCGGATGACCATGGTGAAAACTTCCCAGGGATGGCGGCTGGAAGCTCCCAGGTCCGAGGCCCAGCGGGAAGTGGTGCGGGAAGGCTCCGGGGAGACTTCTGCCATTGCCCAGGGGGAGGCCCGGCGGACGGCAGAGGACTTTCTGGAAGCTCTGAAGGCCGGGGATGCTGCGGCTCTGGCGGAAATGACCCAGGGGGAAGAAGCGGTGTGGTCCGGGGTTCGGGTGTCCCGTGCCGAGATTACAGAGGTCCGGGAAGAGCTGGACAGCCAGGGGGACTACCTGGTTTCCCTCCAGGTGGAGGAAGGCGGGGATGTTCTGGAAGAGGGGGAGCAGGAATACCGCCTTTATGTACAGTTCGACGCCTTCTCAGGGAAAGTCAGCCCGGTCTACTTCCAGCCTTCTGCCCGGGAGTATTACAATTGGCTGCCCTATTCTAGCCAGGACAGTGAACCGGCAGAGGCGGTAGCGGAGTTCATCAGTCTCTATGGGACCCAGACCTTCGCTTCTCCTGATGAACTGTCCCCGGAGATCCTGACGGAATTCGCCATTGTCCGAATGGCGGAAACCAGCGGCCAGTGGGATCAGGTCTATACCGCAGAGGAAGTGGCGGCCCAGGTGGAGGAGACCTTTGGAATCCCGGAGTTTGACGGCAGCACGACCCCTTTCTACAGTACCGAGCAGGGGGGATATATTATGTGGGGCCGCGGGGGCAGCAGTTTCAATATGCTGATGGAAATGCCGGTGGTGAAAGATGGCCAGGCGGAGATCAGGGTGGCTTTTTATAAGGATCTCCTCTGCACTGTGCCGGAGAGCAGTATCACCTACCTCCTGGAGGAAAATCCGGAGGGGGGCTGGCGGTTCCTTTCGGCGGCTATGAGCTTTTCCACAGATTGATGTTAAGAGCGGTGCTGATTCTGTCGAAGTTCTGCTGACAGAGACAGCGCAGCAATAAAAACAGCCGCAATCCAAAGACAAACTTTGGGTTGCGGCTGTTTTTATTTTTCCATCAAGGCTTGGAGGGGGAATCGGTTACGAGTCAGACAGCCCTTTGGTGTTTTGCCCTGACTCCATACGGCGCTGTCCGGCGGCTTTGCACAGCCGGATAAAGTCTCGGGCCAGGGGGGAGAGGGCGGTTCCCTTTCGATACACAATGCCAAAGGAGGCCCAGGCCACCGGCTCTCCCACGCAGAAAAATTGCAGGTTTCCCCCAACAGGGGCCCGGGGAATGTAGTCATCGGTGATCATGCAGACGCCAACTCCCGAGGAGGCGTATTCCATAGCAGAAAAGGTGCTCTGGGTGGTAAGGCGCACTTTGGGGGTAAATCCCTCCTGACGGAACACCTCATCTGCAATGAGGCGCATCCGGCAATTTTTGTCCTGAATCACATAATCGCAATTTGAAAAGTGGTGGAGATCGATCCATGGAAAAGGGAGCCCCTCCCGGCGGATGCCCCGGCGCGCCAGAGGATTGCCCGCAGGTACGGCAAGGAGGACATAGTTTCGCTCAATGGTCACCGATTCAAGTCCTGGCAGCTGGGGAGGAACCGTGGTAAGGCCCAGATGGAACAGAGAATCCAGGACTCTGTGCTCCAGTTCGATGGAAAGGGTATCGGTGACATGAAAGGTGGCTTCGGGATAACGGGCTTTCAGGTCGTTGATGATGCCGGGAAGTTCTTTCTGCCATCCGCTGCGCACCACCCCCACAGAAAGGCTGCTGGCCTGTTGCGCGGAGATCTGCCGGAGGGCATCTTTGAGTTTTTCCGCGGAGGAGGCAATCTCCCGGGCGTATTTGACATATTGCTCTCCAGCAGCGGTAAGGGTCAGCTGTTTCCCGCCCCGATTGAAAAGGGCTATCCCCAGGCGGTTTTCCAAATTGGACAGATATTTGCTCAAAGCTGGCTGTGAGATAAAAAGGGACTGGGCGGCCTGGGAGACGTTTTGATACTGGGCCACCGCAAGGACATAGTCAATATCTTTAAGTTCCAGCATATTCGTAAGATGCCCCCTGTGTATCAGCGGTTATATGCTATTATATCATAACTCAAAGTTATATAAAACAGCTATTTGGTATTTGATTTCAATTTCTCTCCATAATATAATAAAAATAGGATAAAATAAATAAACTAATTAGTTTTTTATTATTAAAAATAATCAAATTTTGGCTGGAGGGAATAGAAATGGACCAGTTCCTGTTGGTAAAGATGAAGTCTGCGGACCCCTACCAGCGAGGGGTCCAATATGGGCAACAGGCTGCGGTGCTGATTACCCGGGGAATCCAGGGGTACCGCCGCCACTTTCAGCAGGCTATGGGAAAGAGCTGGGAAGAGATCATTCAGAAATCCGCTCTTTATCTTCCCATCCTTGAGAAAGAGTATCGCCAAGAACTAGAGGAGGCCAGGGGGATTGCAGCGGGCAGCGGCGTTTCCCTGGAGGAGATTCTGGCGCTCAACTGCCGGTATGAGATCCTCAAATTGAAAAAGAAGCCGGCCCAGCCGTCGGAATGCACCACCGGAGCGGTTCTTTCCCAGGCAACCGCGGGAGGCGGGGTGTATATGGTCCAGAATTGGGACTACCGTCCCTGGGTACAGGAGCACGCAGTGGTGATCTCCATTGACGACTGCAGCGGTACCAAAATTGTGGGCTTGGCCGAAGCGGGACAGCTGGTGCGAAACGGCCTGAACAACCATGGGGTAGGGGTGTGCGCCAATAATCTTACCTCCATCTACGACACCGGGAAGGTGGGGATTCCCGTCACTTTTATCCGCCGCCGCGCCCTGAACCAGGTTTCCTTTGCAGAAGCGTGCCATGTGATAGAGAGCGCGGAAGTAGGGGTTTCCTGCAACTATCTGGTGGCCTCCAATGAAGATCTGGCAGTGGATATGGAGGTGACTCCGGAGAAGGTCTTCCGGCTTTTGCCGGATAAGGGCATCGTCACCCACGCCAACCATATGGTGGCCGGG
>JAHZBJ010000044.1:0-4151 GCA_019423445.1 Oscillospiraceae bacterium | reverse complement strand
GCTGGAGGAGCGCTCCGGAAAACTGGATGTTTCCGGGCTGATGGGCTGCCTGAAAAACCATGAGACTTTCCCCGGAGCCCCGGATCACTACCCGGAAGCGGATTGCATCGAAGCCATCTGCAGTCATATCCCCCTGGGAGATTACGACCAGGACCGGGTGTGGCAGACCATCGCCTCTGCCATCTATGATATTTCGGAGGGCTGTGCTTACATATGCAAGGGGACTCCCTGCACCGGGGAATATGTCCGCTATGATCTGTAGAAATGAAGGAGAAAAAGAAAAAGGGGTTAGGGATTTCATCTCGCGCTCCATATAAGCCCCGGAACAAAGAGCCTCGGGCCACCTTCGGCGCGGCCCTTACGGCGATGGCGATTTTGGCCGGAGTGATGATCCTGGCCATTATCCGATATGGGGCCAGTCCCCACATTCCCATGCTCATCGGGTGTGCAGGAGCCTCCGTGACTGCCGCCATCTGTGGATTTTCCTGGGAAAAGATCCAGGATGGAATGATCCAGGGGATAACCCACGCACTGTCCTCAGTGATTATTCTCATTCTCATCGGCGTCCTGATGGGGGTGTGGATTCAGGCGGGAGTGGTTCCGTCCCTGGTATATTTCGGCCTGCAGATGATCACCCCCGGAATGTTCCTTTTTACGTCCATGCTCCTTTGCGCACTGGTTTCCCTCGCCCTGGGTTCCTGGGGCACCATCGGTACCATCGGCCTTGCGCTGATGGGGGTGGCAGGGGCCATGGAGATCCCGCCGCCCTTGGCTGCCGGGGCGATTGTTTCCGGCGCATACCTGGGGGATAAGGTATCGCCCTTCTCCGACACCTGCAATTTGGCGTCAGCAGTGACAGGAGTGGATATTTTTGAGAACGTATCCCGCAATCTCTATATCCCGCTGACGGCTCTGACCATATCGGGAGTGGGTTTTCTGATTTTGGGTTCACGGTATGGAGATGCAGGAGAGAGCTCACTGGAAGGGATTATGGCGCTTCAAGAGGAATTGAGAACCGCCTTTCACATTGGGGTGCCCATGCTTCTCCCGGTCCTTTTGCTGATAGGATGTATTGTGCTCCGGGTCCCCACCATTCCCAGCATTGCCGCAGGTATCCTGGCGGCCTTTGTTCAGGGAATAGCGGTCCAGGGCGGTGACATGGGCGGGATGCTCCTGGCGGGGATGAGCGGTTTCCAGGGCACCGGCGGCGTTTGCCCCATGGTGGATTCCCTCCTGACAGCGGGAGGGCTGGAGAGTATGCTCAATTCGGTTTCCATGATCCTTTGCGCCATGATGTTTGGCGGGGTAATGGAGGCCACCGGCCAGATCGACGCGCTGATGCGGCCGCTTCTGCGGCGTGTCAGGAGTTTTGGAAGTTTGGTGGCGGCTACCATTGGATGCTGCGTGGCTGTAAACTTGGCGCTTCCGGAACAATACATTTCTATTGTGCTTCCTGGGGGGCTCTTCAAAGGGGAGTATGACCGCCACGGGGTTTCCCGCCGGGATCTGGCCTTTACCCTGGGAGCGGGAGGCTCCGGCACCTCGGCGCTGATTCCTTGGAATACCTGCGGAGTCTTTATCCTGGGGGTGCTGGGGGTCTCAGCGGGGGAATACTTCCCCTATGCGCTGTATAATCTGCTTCTTCCCCTGCTGGCCCTGGTGTGGGCCTTTCTCCCGGGACGGCGGAAGAAGGGGTTCCGCCAGACGGGAGACGGCGCTGTTCCTGACTTGGTAACCGATGCCGGAAACTGAGAGGGTCCGGCATGAGATAAGAGAGTTCTGGAGGAAAGAATTATGAAAAAGTATCGTGTTCTGCGCCTGGCCAGTATTTTGCTGGCAATGGTCGTGCTGTTTACCGCGTGCGGCGGTACGGCGGCTTCCCAGTCCCCGGCTCCCTCGGAATCCAGTTCCACCGTTCTGGAAGATACCCGGATAGAGCCTACAGGCGAACCCCAGTATGGTGGATCTCTGAAAGTCACCATCAATAGTGATCCGGGTTCTCTGGACATTATGTTGGAGACGTCGGAGGACACCCAGGTCCCGGCCAGCCATATTTTTGAAACGCTGCTTTCGGTGGACCTGGCGGGGAATGCCCACACCGGGGTGTGCTCCTACGAGCAGTCGGAGGACGGCATGGTGATTACCCTCACCCTCAGAGACGGACTCACCTTCCACAACGGCGATCCTGTCACCATCGACGATATCAAAGCCACCATCGACCGTTGGCTGGCCAATGTTTCCTTTGCTCAGAATGCCGTGGGCTCTAAAGTGGAGAGCATTGAGTATCCCGATGACAAAACCGTAGTCTTCACTTTTAAGGAGCCTGCTCCTCTTGCCCTTCAGGCCCTTTCCTCCTATGACCGCGGCCCCTATGTGATGCCTAAGTCCATCCTGGAAGCGGCGGGAGATGATTACATTACAGAAGAGATGGGATATATCGGAACCGGTCCCTACAAGTTTGTGGAATGGCAGGCAGACCGGCACATCAAATTGGCCCGGTTTGAGGACTATAAGCCCACTGACAACGACGCCGACGGCATGGCCGCCCCCAAGATGGCTTATGCAGATGAGATTATGGTCATCCCCGTTAAGGATAAGATGACCCGTATCACCGGTGTCCAGACGGGAAGTTACGATGTGGGAATCGGCGTTCCCTCCAATATGTATTCCACCCTGGCGTCGGACCCCAACCTGGCTGTTTCCATGACCGACCTGGGGATTACCCCCGGCCTGGTGTTCAACTATCTGGAAGGCCCCACCACCGACGTCAAGCTCCGCCAAGCGGTTCTGGCCTGCCTGGATATGGAGAGCCTGATGATGGCCGCCGAGGGAGACCCCAACTTCTATTATCTCAGCCCTTGCTTCATGCCAAAGTCCAGTGTTTTCTACAATGAAGCGGGACTGGAGAAATACCAGCAGTACGATGTGGAAGCCGCAAAGGCGCTGTTGGCGGAATCCAGCTACGCCGGAGAGACCCTGATCTATGTCACCACCAAGGACTACGACTATTTCTACAAGACCGCCCTTCTGGCTGCTGATATGATGCGGCAGATCGGCATCAATGTGGAGCTGACGGTGGTGGATAACCCCACCCTGGAACAGATGCGCAGCGATCCTACCCAATACAGCATGTTCAGCTGCGGACTCACCGCAAAGACCGACCCCACCCTCATCGCCTTTTTGGCCTCCGACAACTGGGCTGGTGGGTATGCCTCCCCGGGCAAAACGGAGCTGGTAAACAAGCTGATGTCCACCCCTGGGCAGGCGGAGCGGCTGGCCCTGTGGGAGGAACTCAGTGAACTGCTTTACGAGGAGGTCCCGGTGATCACCTTTGGCGAGCGGAGAAATGCAGTGGTGACCCAGAGCAATGTTCATGGGCTGTTTGAAGGCACCAAAAAGTACTATTGGAATACCTGGCTTTCCTGAGCCGGGAGCGGTAAGGCGGAGCCGGACCGAGAGGCGGGCCCTCTCGGGTCCGGCCCCCATTCATTGAAGGACCGCGGATGCTTTACAACAAGAGGTGATACGCTTTGTTCAATTACACGGTGCGAAGATTGATTTCAGCCATCCCGGTGCTGTTTATTGTGGCGGTGATGGTATTCGCCCTGATCCATATGATCCCCGGCAATCCCGCCGCGGTGATGCTGGGTTCCGATGCCACCCAGGAAGAGATCGACGCTCTCTCGGAAAAATTGGGACTCCACGAGCCGGTCCCTGTTCAGCTGGTGACATGGGTCGGGGACGCCCTTCGGGGGGATATGGGGGATTCCATCTACTACAGCCGCCCAGTTACTGAAATCCTGGCGGAGCGGCTGGAACCCACCTTTCTCATCGTGGTCTACGCCATTTTGGTGGCCATTGCCATTGGGGTTCCTTTGGGGATTCTGGCGGCGGTCTACCATAACCATATCCTGGATAAGCTGTGCATGATCATTTCCATGATCGGTATTTCCTGCCCCAGTTTCTGGCTGGGCCTTAACCTGGTGATCCTCTTTGCGGTGCAGCGGAGCATATTCCCCTCGGTGGGGTATGTTCCCATTGCTGAGGGGGGACTTGCCACCACGCTGTACTACATAACGCTACCTTCCTTTGCCCTGGGGCTGCAGCGTTCCGCCAGTATCGCCAGGGTCACCCGCTCGGGAATGCTGGAC
>JAHZBJ010000043.1:12656-15922 GCA_019423445.1 Oscillospiraceae bacterium | reverse complement strand
GCCTTATAAAAATCCACCGCCCCGTACATGACCCCGTGGTCGGTGACGGCCACTGCGGTCTGCCCCAATTCCTTGACCCGGGCCACCAGCTCCTTAAGCTTACAGGCGCCGTCCAAAAGGCTGTATTCACTGTGGACATGAAGATGCACAAAATCTGTCATGGGCTTCGGTTCCTTTCTACGGGGATCCCTCCGGCGTCAAAAAGTGCGCCGGTTATGTGTCGGGGTTGACGATGGGGTCGTCTGCTCCGGTGACCTCCACCTGGAAACAGTCTCCATATTCGCTGGTATCCAGGAATTCCTGCAGCTCCGGATTCATCTGGTGGATGGTGATGTGGATATATCCATCCCCAATGCCGCTGTAGCTGACATTGGCCACAATCTCCCCGTCCGTGCCCCGCAGAGAGTCTCTCATTTCACAATATGCCTCCCAAGCGGCATCCAGCCGGGCCCGGGAATTGGCCACCTCCCGGTACTCCACCTGCACCGCCGGGCCGTCATAGGCTGCCACCGCTTCTTTAACCGTCTGAAGCTCCGGGCTGTCCACACCTAAGCCCATTTGATCCTTGGTAATAAAGAAATTCGTGTATTCCTCAGGGGTCAAAGTGTCCTCCAGATAGGCCATCAAAGCATCCCGATTTCGATCCACCTCATCCCGCTCCTCCTGGCTGAGGGCCTCGTAAGCCGCGGCAGGATTCTCCTGGGACTCGGGCTGAGACTGCTGGGGCTTCTCCGGATCAGACTGGGAAGCGGAGGAAGCATCGGGGGGCTCCTGGCTGGCGGAGGAAGCTTCCGTCGGCTCCTCCGAAGCCGGAGAGGAGGCTTCCGATATGGAAGCGCTCTCCTGGGAAGGTTGTTCCGTAGAAGAAGACGCAGCGGATCCCACCTGTTCCTGAGCAGCACAGGCGGAAAGGAGAACCAGCGTCAACAGAATCGCCCAAATCTTCTTGTTCAGCATCATGATATTTCCTTTCTTTCTGAAAATCTCCCGGCATGCCCTTTCAGGCCGGGGGCAAAATCTGCAGCGATGAAGAATCGCTACCGCCGCTTTTTCTTCCAGGTTCTGTCCCGGATCTGGATCAACCTCTTCCCGCTTCTCCCCGCACCATGTGGAAAACGGCCTCTGCAGCCTCCTCCGGGGTAAGGTGGGTGGTATCCAGCCGAAAGGTATCCATGGTGTCATAAAGAGGCAGCCGGGCCAGACTCTCCTCCGCAGCCCCAGGGCGGCGGAGTCCGGCAGCAATATCCCCCTCCACCCGGCGGCGGAGCTCCTCCGGGGCGGCAGTGAGGGAAATGCTCCAAAATTGGAATTTCTTCTCCGGCAGGCTTTCCAAAATACTCTGAATAATCTGGTCATGGTCCATAACCCAGGAGAACACCACCGCCTGAAAGCTGGAATTTTCCAGAAACGCCCGAAGGAGATAAGTGATATTCCCCATCACCATGGCCTTGTTTTCCCCATTTACCGTAAAGGGAGCCATATCCCAGCACCAGTCCCCGTCCAGGAGAACCGCTGGGGCCAGCTTGTCCCGGAGGAGGCGGGCGGTGGTGGTCTTTCCTACCCCCATGGGCCCGCCCAGAAAAATCAGGTCCTTCATTTTCTCCCTTCCCTAAAACAAAGGCGCTTCTCCTTTTCCAAATCTTCCGACAGCCGGAAGCCTGGGGAGGTTATTTCTCTCCCTGTCGGGCCAGCTCCGCAATCCGCCGCAGGCGATGGTTCACTCCGGAGCGGGAAAGCCCCAGCCTCTGGGAAAGCTCCCGAAGAGAGAAATCCGGATTTTCCAGCCGCAGGGCGCAGAGTTCCCGGAGCTCCTCAGGGATGGCCTCCATCCCCCTGTTCCCCATAAGGGAACGGATATCCCGAATCTGGCTCTCTGCCGCCGCTACGGCTTTGTCGATATTGGCGTTGTCGCAGTTGGCGGCCCGATTGGCCACATTCCGCCGCTCCTTGAGGATTTTTACGTTCATCACCTCAAGGCTCATTTTGGGGCAGCTCATAAAGGTGAGAAGGTCTTCCATCTGTTCGCTGTCATGGGTATATACCAGCGGCAGGCCCCGGCGGGCGGCCACTTTGGGCCGGAATCCCACTTCCTCCAGGATGCCGGTAAGAACCGGAGCAATTTCCTGGCGGGGGACGGCGAATTCCAAATGATATTTCCGCTCGGGGTCCGCCAGACTGCCGCAGGCCAGAAAAGCCCCGCCCACAAAGGCGGCAGCCCCTTCGTCTCCCCCCAACAGCTCGTAGGTGATCCCCTCGGGATAAAGCATGGCAAAGTGATTTAAAAGGCTCCGTCGGTCCGGGGCGGAATCCAACCGTACCCGGCAGGCGGTCTGGCTGCCGGCGCTCTCCTCCCTGGTGGTGATGGTACCAGAAAGGGGTACCGCGCGCTGCACGGTGGAGACATAATACCGGGCCACCTCCCGCTGACGGGTCACCAGGCTGACGCTCCCCGGTCCAAAGCTCCTGCCAAACAGGAGCAGGCCGTACCCCTGCTGATTCTTGAACCGGGCCCGGAGCTGCCGGTTCTCCATAATCTCTTGTTTTACCTGCTCGGTGTAGGACAAAACGCCGCACCTTCCTCTGTCCGGGGAAACGGGGCCCGGGGAGGTCATCCCCACGAGCCCCTTTCCCCGCTTTTTCGGGTTCTTCTTATTCTCCGGTGACACGGACCTCCGGCTCCAGCTGGAAACCGGTTTTTTCCTTGACCCTCTCCTGGACCTGCCGGATCAGTTCCAGGACGTCGGCACAGGTGGCGCCGCCAGTGTTGATCACAAAACCGGAATGTTTTTCACTCACTTGGGCGCCGCCTACCCGGAACCCCTTAAGGCCGCACTCCTGGATCAGAGCAGCGGCATAGGCGCCTTGGGGGCGCTTGAAGGTGCTGCCGGCGCTGGGCCATTCCAAAGGCTGTTTCTCACGACGGCGGCGGTAGATATCCTCCATCCCGGCAGCGATGGTCTCCGGATCCCCAGGGGCAAGGCGGAAAAGCGCCGAAAGGATGACACAGCCCTTCCCTGTGAAAAAGCTGTGGCGGTAGTCAAACTCCAGTTCCTCCCCACGCCGGGTGCGGAACTCTCCCTCCTCATCCAGGTATTCCACCGATTCCACCACATCCCGAAGCTCCCCGCCGTAGGCTCCCGCGTTCATATAAACGCCGCCGCCTACTTGCCCAGGGATGCCATAGGCAAACTCCAGGCCGGCAAGCCCTGCCTCCTGGGCAGCCCGACAGGCCGTCATCAGGGAAGCTCCTCCCTGGGCTCTGATAC
>JAHZBJ010000043.1:3827-12646 GCA_019423445.1 Oscillospiraceae bacterium | reverse complement strand
ACAGTTCCCTTGGACCTGAATATCTGCCAGGCCTTCCATGGAGAGGACCACCCCGGGGATACCCCGGTCCCCAACCAGCAGGTTGGAGCCCTTCCCCAGCACAAAAACCGGCACCCTGGCCCGGCGGCAGGCCTCCATGACCCTGGCAGCCTCCTCCGGATCCCGGGGTTTCACAAAAAAGCTGGCTGGGCCGCCAATCCGAAAGGTGGTGTGGCGAGACATAGGTTCCTCCCTCAAACAAGGGACGCCCATATTCTGAAATTCCTGATACAGCTTCTGGGTGGTTTCCATGGCTTCTCCTTCCCGGCCTGCCCGGAGGTCCCGGGAGGCGTTATTCTTCCGGCAGGTCTGGGATCTGCCTGCGGCTGCAGAGCCAATCCCGGAACTTCCGGTAGCTGCTGTTGAGAATCTGCTCCTCAGGGATGCCCGCTTCTTCCGCCAACTGAGCGGCCCATTCCACACGGCCCACAGCGGTGCAGAAATGGGCATCGCTGGAAAGGACCACCGGCACCCCGAATTCCCGGCAGAGACGGGCGATTTCCAGGCAGTTCGCCTCGCACCCCGGACGGCTTACCCGGGAGGAGGCGTTAAGCTCCACCGCCTTTCCCCCATCCCCCAGGGCGCGGATCACCCTCCGGTAATCAAAGTTGAACCGGGGGTCCCCCAGATGTCCCACGATATCCACTCTGGGGTTTTCGGCTACCGCCAGCCAGGCCGCAGTGCGGTCCTCACTGGTGTGAGGCTGCCCCGGAAGAAAAGTGCTGGGGTGGATGGAGGCCAACACTACATCCAGCTTATCCTGAGCGGATGGCGAGAGATCCAGTGTTCCTGCGGTATCCAGGAGGTTGGCCTCGCATCCCCGGATCACCACCACCCCTTCCACCTCCCGGGGCACCGCTTTGCGGATGTTGTCAAAAAAGACTTCCGGAGGCGCACCCCGCATGGCCGGGCCATGCTCAGTGGTCACCAAAAAGCGCTGGCCCAGGGCGGCTGCCGCCCGGATATTCTCCAGGAGGGTGCTGTAAGCGTGCCGGCAGGCCAGAGTGTGAGTATGGGTATCTCCTGCGATCTTCATGGATTCAGCGGCCTTTCTGCGTCAATGCAATGGTACGCGGCCCGCTCTCTGAACATTCGGGCGGGCCGCAGAATGTTTTTCATCAATAATAATATTCCTCGTAATCGGCTACCGGGGGACGGGTGCTCTTTGGAATATCCTCCGCCATCCCCAACCGGGCCAGAAGCTCATGAGCGGCGTTGTAGCCCATCTTCTTCTGGCGGTTGTTCATAGCGGCTACCTCAATGATAATGGCCAGGTTCCGGCCAGGCTTTACCGGGATGGTAAGGGAGGGCACCGAAAGCCCCAAAATCTCCGTATGCTCCTCCTCCACCCCCATCCGGTCATAGATCTTATTCTGACTCCAGATCTCCAGGTTGATGAGCATATCGATCTTCCCCGTCACCTTTACCGCGCCGATACCGAAAATGCGCCGGACATTGATAATGCCGATGCCCCGCAGTTCCAGGAAATGGCGGATATTGTCTGGAGAAGCCCCTACCAGGGTCTTGTTGGAGACCCCCCGGATCTCTACAGCGTCGTCGGCAATGAGGCGGTGGCCCCGCTTCACCAACTCAATGGCGGTCTCACTTTTGCCCACGCCGCTGTCCCCCAAAAGGAGAACCCCTTCGCCGTAAACCTCCACCAGGACCCCATGCCGGGTAATCCGGGGCGCCAGCTCCACATTGAGGAATGCCGTCAGGGCCGCGGAAAAGCTGGTTGTGACCTCGCTGGTCACCAGCATGGGGACTTCATATTTTTGGGCGGTGGCCAAGGTTGCTGCGGAAGGCTGGGCTCCACGGGTCTGAATCACTGCCACCGGCTTCGCTGCCAGGAATTTTTCCATGGCCGCCTCACTCTGCTCCGGGGAAAGCTGAGCCAGATAGGCCATTTCGCTTTTGCCCACCAGCTGGACCCGCTGGTTATCAAAATAGTCAAAGAACCCTGCCAGCTGGAGGCCAGGGCGGTTAATGTCCGCGCAGGTAATGGCGATGTTCTCCCCGTTGGGAGGCATGTAGGCCACCTCTAGCCGCATTGCGGCGATCAGCTTCATCAGGGGCACTGAAAATTGGATGCTCAATTTCCTTCCCTCCTCCTGCGCCGGCTGGGGGCCTCCCTTTTTCCGACGCTTCCGTCCGGTCCGGGACAGGGTATGCCCCGGATTTCCACAAATTGTACATGTTTTATTATACCCGAAAAAGCCCCTGACTTCAACGGCAATTTACCCTGGTCAAAAGGCTTTTCCCCCTTCTTCGCCAAAAGGAAAAAGGCCTCAGTCCACAAGGCTGAGGCCGGGAGTAAAGTGTTCTGCAAAAAGGCACAGCGGTACCCCAAAACGGCGGTTTTGTTCCAAGGGTCCTCATAAAAAGCGGGGATCTCCCCTTCAGGCGCGCAGTACGCCTCCCATCTTGTTCTTACCGGTTCAGCAGGAAGATGCCGAGGTTCAGATATCCTGCAAAAACCACCCACAGGAGATACGGTACCAAAAGAAGCCCCGCCACCGGGGAAAGGCTGCGGAACCGCAGCAATGTGATAACAATCAGCACCAGAAGCAAGAGCAGCCAGAGGAAGGAAAGGAGATATCGCTGCAAGCTGAAAAACAGCAGGGGCCACAGGAAATTTACCGCTAACTGAATGCCGTAAACCTTCAGTGCCTGCCGGATTTTCTCTGGATCACCCCCGGATTCCAAAACCAGATAAGATGCCGTCCCCATCAGGAGATACAGCACCGTCCAGGCCACGGGGAACAGCCACCCGGGCGGCGCAAAGGGTGGTTTTTGCAAAGTCTCAAAAATTTCCATGCTGTTTCGGGTCAAAAGGGCCGAAAGACCTCCCACCAAAAGGGGGATCATTAAACAGAGGACAAGCTTTTTCCATGCGATTTTCAATATCATCACCTCCTTTTTTACAGTATGCCTTCTTTCCCCTTCTATGCAGGAATCCCCTCTGGAACCCCGGAAAACGTGGATTTTTGAATTGTCATCCAGCGGGATGTGTGATATAATTGTAACGCAAATCTGGAGAGTATAAGCTGCCCCCTGCCCTGCCGGGCGGACGTGGGCCGTTTTTGCTTTATAGGACGAGTTCCGCCACCGCGAACATACGGTAAGGGGACATCGCTGCTATTTTGTGTTTGTTTGTGAAGGAGGATAGCCCTGTGCGCATTGCTTTGTTTACCGAAACCTATCTGCCCCATATCAACGGGGTTGTTACCCATGTAAAAATCCTTAAGGAAGGGTTGGAGCAATTGGGCCACCAGGTACTGGTGGTCACCGCCGACGCCAGCGCCCAGCGCCACTTTGTTGCGGACGGTATTCTGCACTGTCCTGCTCACACCTCCCGGCGGTTCTATAATTACAGCCTATCCCTGCCTGTGAGCCGCACGCGGCTGAAATTCGTCCGGGATTTTGCCCCGGATATCATCCACATCCATAACGAGTTCGGCATCGGGATGTCCGGCCTGCTCTGTGCCAAAATTCTTCGGGTCCCTCTGGTATATACCCTTCACACCATGTACGACGACTACATCTACTACGTGGCCCCTAAGCCCCTGGTGAAAGCTGCCACCGATTTCTCCCACCACTACTTCAAATTCATCGCCAAACACTCCAATGCCCTGACCGGGCCATCCAAAAAGTGTCAGGAGTATTTCCGCCTCACCGGCCTTCAGAAGGACGTCAACGTCATCCCCAACGCCGTGGAGGTGGATCAGTTCTCCCCCCACCTTGTGGACGACTCGGTAAAAACCGGCCTGCGCCGGAAATACGGCATCGGCGACGATGTGATGGTCGCCTGCTTCGTAGGGCGGCTTGGCCGGGAAAAAAGCGTAGATGTACTTTTAGACTACTGGAAAGCCTCCATCACTCCCGATGACCACATCCACCTTATGGTCATTGGGGACGGTCCGGTACGTCCCGAGTTGGAGGAACAGGCCCGGACTCTAGGGATTTCCGATATGGTCACTTTTACCGGCCGGGTGGAACACGAGGACCTCCCCCCTTATTATGCCCTTAGTGATGTGTACATCACCGCTTCCCTTTCCGACACCAATTCCATCTCCATGCTGGAAGGGATGTGCTCCGGCCTTCCGGTGCTCCAGCGCACCGACCCCCTTAACGCCGATCAGGTGCGGGACGGAACAAACGGGTTCAATTTCAATAATCCCCAGGAAATGGCAGATAAGCTCCGCCGGATCCAGACCATGGATCCAGATACCCTGGCCCAGTTCAAGAACTCCGTCATTGATTCCATCCGCAACAGCGGCGCCCGGGATCTAGCCGCCCACACCCTGGCAGTATACCAGCGGGTACTCCGGCACTAAGGAAACAGCCGGAATGATTCAGGCATTGTCACCAGCGGGCGGGAACCTGCCGCCCATGGAGCCTATTCACAAACCGCTCCTTTCCATCAAACCAAAAAGGCCAGGCGCTCCGGTACAACTCCGGGCGCCTGGCCTTTTTCCAATTCAAGCTATTCTTTTTCTCTCTTCAACGGGCGGGGACAGTTTCCCTCTTGATTTTTCCTTTCTCTCCCAGGGAAGAAACCGCAGGAAATAGCCCCGTGAGGACAGGCTTTTGCACAATCCCCACAGCGGATGCAATCCGGGCTATTGGGGGTCTGCCACACCGGGATATCCATTCCGCAGGCCCGGCGGCAGGCGCCGCAGGAGGTGCATTTTTCTTCGTCAATTCGGATTCGGTAAAATGCCACCGGGTGAAACAGTCCATACACCGCTCCAAGAGGGCAAAGATAACGGCAGAAAGGACGGTACACCAGCACCGACAGGATCACCAGCACCAGAAGCACCAGGTTTTTCCACGCAAAAAGCCATCCCACGGCATCCCGAAGGGCAGGGTTTGTTGCCACCAAAGGAAGTCCAGCGGTCAGAGTACCTGCTGGACAAATATATTTGCAGAACCAGGGCTGGCCTTGCCCCAAAAAGTCCACCGCATACATGGGCAGCAGTACCACAAATCCCACCAGGATCACATATTTCAGCTTTTTCAGCCATCTCTCCCCCGGAAGGCGCCGGAGCTTCTTTCCCAGGGGGATCTTATGGAGGAGATCCTGAATCAGGCCGAAGGGACAAAGCCAGCCACAGACAAAGCGGCCGAACACTCCACCCACCAGCATCAAAAAGCCCAGCACATAAAAGGAGAACTGATAGCCACGGCTCCCCAGTACCGCTTGAAGCGATCCAATGGGGCAAGAACCCAGCGCGCCGGGACAGGAATAACAGTTAAGCCCCGGTACACACAGGTTTTTCAGCTGTCCGGTATAGATCTTCCCCTGGGCAAAACCAACCAGATAGCCGTTGGAAACGGCTGCGGCTGCGGCCTGGACCCACAGCCTCAGATTCTTTTTCCACAAGCGGATCCTGTTACCCAATCCCAATACACTCCAGACAGATAATAATGGCCTTGGTGAAGACGGTATTGTTTTCTCCCCGGAGCAGCCCCAGGCCCAGGAATATCCCTCCGGTCAGCACCAAAGCCCACGCCGCCAGGTTTCTGACCCTCATTCTCCAGCCTCCTGAACCATCGCCAACTTTTCCTCAATGATTTCCCGCCAGGCATCTGCGTCCCGGGACCCCAGGTACCCAACCCCCACAAGAGAACCGTTTTCGTCCACAAAAATGGTGGTTGGCACACTGGTGACCTGCCAGAGCAGCAGCCCAATGAGATCCTCCGAAGGAAGAAGATGAAGGTAATCCGCTCCGGTGGTCTCCACCGCCTCCTTTGCCACTTCCACCTGACTTTCGGAAATCGTACCGTCCTGATTCAGGGTATCGCTGACGATCCCAATGATCTGAAAGTTCCGGTCCTGGTATTCCTGATTGAGAGCGCCCAGGTCAGGCATTTCCTGGAGGCAGGGGCCGCAGAAAGTGGCCCAGACGTTTACCATGGTGAGATCGTACCCCTCAAAGATACTTTGATCCACCGGATTCCCGTCCAAATCCGTGGCAGTAAATTTCCCCAGCAAGGGGATTGATTCTTCCGACGTCTCGGAGCCGGATGCCGGGGAGGAAGATTCCTCCGTCTCCTGGGTGGAACCCTCAAAGCTCTGGCTTCCGCCCCGGGAACAGGCAGTCAGCAGCATCGCCACTGCCAGAAAAAGAGCAATCAGCCGGCCGGCGGTGTGTATCATAAAACAAATCCTCCTGTATCATCCTCTTATGGGGAGGCGGCTCCCCAACGCCGTTTTATCGGAAGGCACGGCGTTTTAGTGTGATTATACCGGCTCCTTCATTCCCTGTCAAGGCTGTCCATATCATGGCCGGTTTTCTCTTTAAAATGCTGCTGGGAAAAAATGAATGCGCTTTACACTCACTTCACATCTTTTTTGAATTATGATTCTTGTACCGCCTTTTCTTCCCGGGCACCGCGGACCGGCGGGAAACTTTCCGCGTCCCAGAAAAGAAACACAATTATGAACAACCCCACCCCCTTCTCGCAGGCATATGCTCTTGTGGCCAGCCTTTCCATTACTTCCAGATACCGCGGAGCCGTTTGTCTTTCAGCCGCCGTCTGCTTGGTGGCCGACAACGAGGACTTGCTTTTTGGCGTCACAAAATTTCTCTACCCAATGGTAGCACAGCACTGCAACACCTCCTGGCGCTGCGTAGAACACAATATGCGCACTGCCATTACCGTCTGCTGGGAAAACGGCGGCAGAACTGAATTGGAGGTCTTGGCCCGGCGCCCGCTGGAGGAAAAACCCACCCCAACCGAGTTTATTGAGATTTTGGCAAACCATTTGATCCGGTCCGGAACATCTCCACCGAAAGAAACCAGCACATCATTCGGGCCGCGCCTCTAGGTGATCCCCATTCCCATTTCAGTATTCAACACAGCTTTCGCTTGCATTCATATTGAAATTTTTAAGAATATTTTTACATTTAATTGACATCATTTATAACCTTTTTAATTCCCCAGAGTTATGATTTTTCTTATAACCATTGGGAGGATCATAACCTTGGAAGATCGTTTGCTCGTCCACGCCGAAAAGCTTTTGTTGATCATTCAGGCCCCTTCAAGCCGCCGAAAAAGCTTTCGCCAAGCGGCTGCCGCCATCGCTCTGGTGGTTGAAAACGAAAAACGGATCGAGCATATGATGGAGCTTTACGCGCAGGTAGAGGAACTTACCGCCTCCCCTGCTGGTACGGTGGAACGAAATCTTCGAGGACTCATCACCCTCTGCTGGCAACGGGGAGGGCGAAAGCCTTTCCTGGAACTAACTGGACTTGACTTCCCCGAAAAACCAGACAACTCCCATTTTATCGAGGCCCTTGCAGTTTGGCTTCTGCGCCACTGCTCTCCTCCATAGTTGATTTGAAAAATAAGGAAGCCTTCTCCCCATACACGGGGAGAAGGCTTTCAACATATAATCGCTTTGCCCGTTACTTGTCTGAAACCAGTTCCTTCAAAGAAGCGGCCATACCAGCCATTCCCTGGATATTGCTGGGAACAATGATCTTGGTGGCCTTTCCGTCGGCAGCCTTGACAAAGCTCTCATAGGCCTTAAGGGTCAGGACAGCATCGCTGGGAGAAGCCTCATTGAGGAGCCGCAGAGCATCGGCGGTGGCCTTGTTCACCAGCTCAATGGCTTCCGCTTCACCCTGGGCCTCGCGGATCTTCTGTTCCTTCACAGCTTCGGCCCGGAGGATGGCAGCCTGCTTCTCGGCTTCAGCATTGAGGATCTGAGACTCCTTATTACCTTCCGCCACCAGGATCTGGCTGCGTTTTTCACCTTCCGCCTTGAGGATGGCCTCACGGCGTTCACGTTCGGCCCGCATCTGCTTCTCCATGGCCTCCTGAATATCCCGGGGCGGAACGATATTCTTCAGCTCCACCCGGTTGACTTTAATGCCCCACTTATCGGTGGCCTGGTCCAGGCTGGCGGTGATCCGGGTATTGATGACGTCACGGGAGGTGAGCGTGTGGTCCAGCTCCATGTCACCGATGATGTTCCGCAGGGTGGTAGCGGTAAGGCTCTCAATGGCCAGCAGAGGCCGCTCCACGCCATAGGTGTAGAGCTTGGCGTCGGTAACCTGGAAAAAGACGATGGTGTCGATCTGCATGGTGACGTTGTCCTTGGTGATCACCGGCTGGGGTGCAAAGTCCATCACCTGCTCCTTAAGGGAGATCTTCTTGGCAACACGATCCACAATGGGGAGCTTGAAGTGGAGTCCCGTCTCCCAGGTGGTGTGGTACGCTCCCAGGCGTTCCAGAACAAACACTGTAGCCTGAGGCACCACCCGGACGTTCCGGATCACCAGCAGGATGATCAGAATAAAGAAAATAATGGCAAAAAGCGGTCCCATAACATCAAACATAAGCAAAACTCCCTCCTTGCGCTTGAGCACAACCTATTATTTCCGGGTTACCATAACCTTTACTCCCTCAATGGCGTCCACCGTCACCGCGGCTCCCACATGGATGGGTTCGCCGGTGGCGGAGCGGGCGGTCCAGTCCAGGCCATTGACCCGAACCCGGCCGGTTCCAGCATCGTTGTCAATATCTTCCAGCACCGAGCCGGTCATGCCAATGACGCTGTCGGCGTTGGTATGTACTTTCTTAATGTTCAGAGCTTTTTTCACAAACGGCCGGGTCCCCACCAGGGCCACTGCGGACACTACGATGAAGATACCAAACTGCAGCTTCCAGTCAGCTCCGAGGATGGTGGCCAGGGTGGCGGCAAAGGCTCCCAGACAGAGCCAAATGCTCACCAACTGCACCGTGGCAGCCTCGATCACCAGAAGAAG
>JAHZBJ010000043.1:0-3817 GCA_019423445.1 Oscillospiraceae bacterium | reverse complement strand
TTCCAGTTGGCGGCAATAAAATCCATCATGGCATTTCCCCCCTATGATTTACTGATATCTGTAAAAACATTATACCGTTTTGGGGTGGAAAATGCAATGAAGGTTTTGTAAAGGAACTATGTGTTCCTATTATTTCCTTTTGGGCTACTCCCTGGGGACTTCCCTCCGGAGAAAAGTCCCCTGGGGCAGGGGCTCAGGGAAAGGGATGGAAAAAGTCATCAGGGGATGAGGGGTATCGGGGATGGATTCCCCATCCGGGCCATACAGAGCCGCTACCGGCACCTTTACAGGCTCGCCCACTGGAGGCATGGCTTCCAATGTTTCCCCCAGCCAGATCTTGTTGCGCTGGCTGCACAAAAGCATCCCGTCTTTCCAGCCCTCCACCACTGCGGCGGCCTCCCAGCTGCGGACGTATCCGCCCTTTTGGCAGCACTGGCTTTCCTCCGGTCTGCCAAACAAAAAGCCGGCGGAGTACTCCCGGTGGCTCAGCTTCAGAGGCTCCTCCAAAAGCCACTGGGGCGGGGCGTAGTGTTCCGGGTCCTCCTTCCAGAGGTCCACGCCCCTGCGGTAGGCCCCCACGGCCATAGCCACATAGTAGGCGGATTTGGACCGCCCCTCGATCTTGAGGCTGTCCACCCCGGCTTCGCAGAGGCGGTCCAGCCATGGAAGAAGGCAAAGATCCTTTGCATTGAGGATATAGGTGCCCTCCGGCTCCTGGGTAATGGGGAAATACTGCCCCGGCCGCTTTTCTTCCACCAAGTGGTAGCGCCAGCGGCAGGGTTGGGCACACTCTCCCCGGTTGGCGTCCCTGCCTAAAAGGTAGTTGGAGAGAAGACACCGTCCGGAGAAACTGACACACATGGCACCATGGACGAAGTACTCGATTTCCAGATCCGGCGGGGTATTCTGCCGGATCCCCCGAACCTCTTCCAGGGTGAGCTCCCGAGCCAGTACCACCCGGGAAGCCCCCAGGTCATACAGCTCCTGGGCGGTAAGGTAGTTGGTGACCCCTGCCTGGGTGGAGATGTGGACCTCCACCTCCGGCGCAACCCGGCGGCACAGGCGCAGCAACCCCATGTCCGCGATGATGAAGGAATCCACCCCGCAGTCCGCCGCCTGGCGAAGATAGTCGGGGATGGCCTCCACCTCCCGGTTTTTCAAAAGGGTGTTGCAGGTAAAGTATACCCTGGTTCCCTGGCTGTGGGCCAGGCGGCAGGCCTCCTCCAATTCCTCCATGGTGAAGTTTTGGGGCGCGGAGCGCATAGTGTGCTCCCTCCCCCCAAGATAGACGGCATCGGCGCCGTAAAGGAGAGCTGCCCGGAGGCGCTCCATGTCCCCTGCCGGGGCCAGGACCTCCGGCCGGCGTTTCTCCGGTGATTTTTCTCTCATGGTATCCTTCCTGCCTCCCCTTGTTTCATTTCACGCCGTCCAGGACAGGGGATGCCGCGGCCCACACCCGGGCGGCAATCTCCTCCGGGGGAAAAGGCTCCCCTTCCCCGGAACATGGGATCACCTGCCACCCCAGGCGTTCCGCGCCGTACAGGGCGGCCCGGCGGCAACTCTCCAGATAGGCAAAGTTGGCTTCGTGGATGTCCCGCTTGCTCTCATCTCCGCCGTACCGCTGGGAGAGAAGCTTGCGCGACACCTCAGGATCCATATCCAGGTAGATCACCCGGTCCGGCCGGGGGATCCCCACCCGGACATATTCCGTATCCTCCAGCCAGCGGAGATATTCATCCCACTCCTCCCGGGGGAGCTTGGACATCTGGTGGGCCACGTTGGAGGTGGCGTAACGGTCCGCCACCACCAGTTTCCCGGCCTGGTAGTCCGCCTTCCAGTGGGCAAGGTAACTGGCATAGCGGTCCACGGCATAAAACAGGGATGCGCCGTAAGCGTTCACCTGGTCCAAGGCCCCCAGCTTTCCCTCCAGATAAAGCTTCACCAAAGCGGAGCTGGGCTCTTTGTAATCCGGGAAAGAAATGCGGCAGAATTCCCGTCCCTCAGCATCCAAGCGGCTGCAAAGGAGACCGGTCTGGGTGGCCTTGCCGCTGCCGTCCAGGCCTTCAATGACGATAAGCTTTCCCTCAGCCATGGCGGTATTTCCTCCTCAGCTCCAGGTACTCCTCCCGGACCTCCCTGGCCTTGCCGCAGGACATCTTTCCCTCAGGGCAGGCCCCATCCACACAAGGGGGGCCGCTGTGGGCGAAGAGGGTGGGGGCTACCTCCAGCACCAGTTCCAGCATCTGCCGGGCCGCCTCCCGGATCTCCCACTGGGCCCGGTTGCAGCAGCGGTGGCGGAAAAAGTTTTGAAGGCTTCTGGCATTCATGGTCACCATCATTTTGGTGTCGCAGGCGTTGGGAAGAACAAATCTGGCATCCTCAATGGCGGTCTTTTCGGCGGCACGGGCAGCCGCCTTTTCCTCCATCCCCCGCTCCAGGTTTTCAGCCTTCCGCCGCTCGCTGAGAAGGGCGGTAATCCGCTCATAGTGGGCCTGGGCCTCCTCCATGGCCCGAAGGAACTCCTCCCGGGCCTCGGGAACGGCCTCCACCTGGGGCGGCATCACATATTCAAAGTGGTTTTCCTTAACATACCGCTGACTCTGGACGCTGTAGGAAGCGATGCGGTGCCGGGTGATCTGGGCCAGAAAGGACCGGCTCACCCCCTCGATGCCAAAGGTGAAGCTGGCGTGCTCAATGGGGCTCTCATGGCCGATCTCTCCCAGCATCTCCACAAAATCGGAAGCTTTCTCCGGGGTAAGGTTGTCCATGACGGTGCCGATCTCCGCCGGGCTGTAGCAGAGCTTGGCGGCGGCGGCGATGGTAATCTCCGGGTTCGGTGTGTGGGAAATGAGGGTGATCTTCATGATGTTCTTCCTTCCTCTCCGGCCGGTGGCCCGGCCTCCTGAGCCCTTTACAGGGGCTTCTTTATTGATTGGGATGTGAGGGAAACGCAATCCCCCTTAAAACTCCTTCTTCAAGCTCCGCAGGAATAGTCCTTCCAGCACCCGGGCAGGCTCATCCTCCCGGTTCAGGGCCTGGTGAACCGCCTGGCAGATGGGCAGGTCCACGGCGTACCGCTCCCCCAGCTCCACCATAGCCTGGCAGGTATAGACACCCTCGGCCAGGGCGTCGTAGGGCTCCCCTTTGACAAAGGCCTCGCCATAAGCCCGGTTATGGCTGTGGCGGGAAAAGACGGTGGCTTCATAATCCCCCAGATGGCAGAGGCCATAGGCGGAAAGCTGATTTCCCCCCATCGCCTGAATGAGCCGGGCCACTTCCCGGGTACCCCGAGCCATCAGGGCCCCTTTGAGGGAGGAGCGGTCCAGGCCATCCAGCATCCCGGCGGCGATACCGATGACGTTTTTGGCGGCGGCTCCCACCTCGGTGCCAATGAGGTCCGCCCCATAATAAAAGCGGATCAGGTCGGTGGAAAGGAGATCCACCAGCCGGGCGGTAAGGTCCGGGTGGGCGGAATCGATGAGCATACAGTTGGGGATCCCCGCCACAAACTCCTGGACATGGCCCGGTCCCACCCACACCGCTGTGGGCACAGGGCCTGCCACTTCCTCCACCACCTGGGTGAGGCGCTTGCCGGAGCCTATCTCAATCCCCTTCATGCACAGCAGAAAAGTCTTTCCTGAAAGGTTCCTGGAGGCTAGTTCCCCCATCACCCCCCGAAGGGATTGAGAGCCCACCGAAATGACCACAAGCTCCGCTGAAAGGGCTTCTTCCAGGGAATTTGTAAGGGCAATTTCCTCCGGGAGGGTAACCAAACCGTTGGTCCGGGTCCGGCGAAACTCCTCCAGATGCCGGGAAC
>JAHZBJ010000042.1:2244-16088 GCA_019423445.1 Oscillospiraceae bacterium | reverse complement strand
AGGTAATAAAACACCAATCCGCTTCCCATCACCAAGGCGCAGGCAACCATCTGGCCGGCGTTGTGGGCGAGAGCCCCCGTTACACTCAGCAGCATATAATCCTTTTTCAGGCCGCCCACCCGGGCCAAAAGAGCCATGCAGAGCACTGAAGTCAGCCCGCCGCAAAGGCTCAGAAAAGCTGCCACAGGTGCCCTTGTGAGAAGGACGAAAAAGGACTTCAATACCGCGATGGTGAATCCCTGCCGCACCCCAAGGATAAACAGGGCATACATGGTGATGATGTTGGACAGGCCAAGCTTGAAGCCCGGGGGGAGCATCGGCAGCACAGGAAGCATGGATTCCAGAACGCTCAGCGCCATGGCCATCGCAAAAAGGAGGCCCATCAGGGCGATTTCCCGCGCTGGATGCGTTCGCTTTGTCGTCACCGCTTCACACTCCCAAATAGATGCCTGCCCCGGCTTGTTTCATTCCCTGGCCGGAATGGCCGTTACATTAAAAAGGGCAGGTACCGGGCGGCTGCATAATGCAGCCGCCCAGGTATCCAACCGTTTTTGTCGTATTACTCTTCGTCGTGATGGCCGCAGCTGCAACCCTCGGAGCAATCCTCGTCGTCCTCCAAGTCGAACTCCAGCTTTTCGCCGCAGTTGGGGCAATCAATCTCCCCTTCCTCCAGCATACCTTCATCCAGGCAAATGACGTCGCCGCAGCTGGGGCACTCCACCTCGTAGAGGGTCTCGTCATCGTCCTCATCATCGCAGTCGCATTCGTCATCCCCGTAAAGGTCTTCCTCCACGGTGCCCAGATCATCATCAATCTCATCCACCTGGGCGCTGAGCTCCTCCATGTTGTCCTCCAGATCGGAGATGGAAAGGGCAATGTCGTCCAGAGTATCGATAATGCTCAGAAGCAGCTTGCCCTCATTGGTGGACTCGTCCATCTTCATTCCTTCCGCCAGCCCTTTCAGGTAGGCGACCTTTTCCGTAACGGTCATAGCAGGTAAAAACCTCCTTTTATTTGCTTGCAGCCTTAAGCTCTCTCCATGTACTCGCCGGTGCGGGTATCGACACGGATCTTGTCCCCTTCATTCACAAAGAGGGGAACCTTGATCTCGGCGCCAGTCTCCAGAGTGGCAGGCTTGGTGGCGTTGGTAGCGGTGTTCCCTGCAAAGCCGGGATCGGTCTTGGTAACCACCAGCTCCATGAAGTTGGGGGGCTCCACACCAAAGACAGAACCTTTGTAGGAAAGGACCTTCACAACGGTGTTCTCTTTGACAAACTTAAAGTTGTCGCCCAGAACAGAAGCGTTGATGGGCAGATTCTCGTAGGTTTCGCTGTCCATGAAATAGTACAGATCGCCGTCGTTGTAGAGATACTCCATATCCCGGCGCTCGATCATGGCCACAGGAAACTTCTCAGTGGGGCTAAAGGTTCTCTCAACCACAGCCCCGCTGATAACATTCCGGATCTTGGTGCGGACAAAAGCCGCCCCTTTACCGGGCTTGACGTGCTGGAACTCGATAATGGAGTAAACGTTACCATCCATATCGAAGGTAGCGCCGTTTCTGAATTCGCCAGCGGAAATCATGCAATGATACCTCCCTAAGTTAAGAATATAACTCTTATCCAAGTTATTCTACCATATGACTCCATAGAGATGCAAGGTATATTCCCCATCTTTTTTGGAAAAAAGGTGGCCTGTGGAATCAGTTTTTACAGAAGAAAAGGGATTTGCCTCATTTTTTCAAAGAACCATAAGCTTTTTGGCACTGTGGGTCAAATTCTCCGATCCACTTTCGGTAATGAGGACAATGTCCTCAATGCGGCAGCCAAACCGCCCTTCCAGATAAATACCTGGTTCCACCGACATTACAGTGCCGGGGGTGCAGCACATATCAGCCGCAGGAGAAAACCTTGGTTCCTCGTGAATCTCCAGCCCCAGGGAATGTCCGGTGCTGTGACCGAAGCATCCACGATATCCGGCCTCATCAATGAGATTCCGGGCGGCAGCGTCCACATCCCGACATGGAACACCCGGCGCTATCTTTGCCAAAGCGGCCTGCTGGGCTTCTAAAACTGTACTGTAGACCTTTTCCATCTCCTCGGTGACATGCCCGATGGCCACAGTGCGGGTCATATCGGAGCAATAGCCCTCCACCATACATCCAAAGTCCATGGTAAGGAAATCTCCCTCCTGAATGGGGCGGTCGCCGGGAACGCCGTGGGGCAGGCTGGAGTTGGGTCCTGAAACACAAATGGTATCAAAAGAAGTTTTTTCCGCTCCCCCCTGCTTCATCAGGTGTTCCAGTTCCACTGCCACTTCCCGCTCAGTACGGCCTGGAGCGATATAATTCAAAATGTTGGTAAAGGCTCTGTCGGTGATTTTCTGAGCCGCCCGGATATACCCCATCTCTTGGGAGTCCTTGATCTCTCTCAGTGCCAGGATAGCTCGATCCACACGGCCGTCAGTAAGAAACTCCACCTGTGGCAGAATGGCTGAGAAGCGATTCATCTCCCCAATGGTTTGATACGAGGTCTCCAGGGCCAGGCGCCGGATGCCATGCTTCTTCACCAGATCCCCCAACTGGTCCCGCAGCTTTTCCTGCAGGATCACCTGACAGCTGCGGATGGTACGGCGGGCGGCTTCGATATACCGGAAGTCCAGGAAAGCGTAACCACCCTCCCTTGTCACCAGCAGCACCCCTTCGGTAGAGCGCATGCCGGTAAAGTAATAGCGGTTGTAGGTGGAGGTAATGAGGACTCCATCCACATCGTCAGGCAGCAGCTGGACCAGCTTTTCCATGCGATGGTTCGTCATCATGCTTCTTCTCCTTTCCTCTTTTCCGCCGCCCGGAAAATATCCCGCATGGCGGCGGCGTCCTCACTCTGGGTACCGGCGGATTCACAAATAACCACCGGGGTACAGCCATATTTCAGGATCTTCTCCGCCAGAGGTTCAAACCAGGGCCCATACACCTGGTCGGCAAAAGTGAGATGCCGCTTTTCGCCGCCGCCTGGGGTGTACTCAATGCGAGAAAAGTGGGAATGAAATATCCTTAAGCGATCCCGTCCCAGCCGGTTGTCGAAGAGGCGAAATGCCTCCTCGAAGTCCTGGTCCGTGGTCATTCCTCCCAGAGTCCTGGCGTTGAGATGCCCCCAGTCGATGCAGGGAACCAGGCGGTCGTCTATGGCGCAAAGTTCCAACACCTCTTCCAAGGTCCCCAGCTGGTTCAGCTTCCCCATGGTCTCCGGGCAGAGGGTGACATCTCCCAGTCCGGCTCCATCCAATGCGGCCAAAGCATCCTTCATGGTGCCTTTGGCCAGAGCCAGAGCCTCCTCCCGGGAGATTTTGGCACAGGAACCTGTGTGGACCACTACCCGATCCGCTCCAAGCAACCGGGCAGCAGCGGCGGATTCCAGGATATACCGGACACTTCCCCGGCGCTTCTCCTCCTCCAAACTGGAGAGGGAGATATAGTAAGGAGCATGAACCGACAGGCGGATCCCCCGCTGGACACAGCCGGCTTTCAGGGCTCCCGCGGTATCCGGATTGACCCGGACCCCCCGGCCGCACTGATACTCATAGGCGTTGAGGCCCATCCGCTCCAGATACTCCGGTACCTGGACTGTTTTTTTGTAGCCCATTGCGGCAAAGCTATCCGCTGTGCCAGCCGGGCCGAACCAGATTTCCCCCAAACTACCCCTCCTTCTTTTCCCAAGTCTTGGGCTTATAGCTTCTGAGGACCCGTTTCTCCCACCGGCGCTTAAAAGCAAAGAAACGGGTGCCTTCAGGCTCCATGGGTTCCACCAGTACCGCAGTGCATCCTGCTAATCTCGCGCACAGGATGTCGGTAAAAACCTGGTCCCCTATCACTGCCGCCTGGTCTGGACGCACCCCCATTTCTTTCAGGCTTTGGCGCAGGCGGAATGGCAGAGGTTTTGCGGCTCTGGAGACGTGCCCCAACCCCAACCCGCAGGCAAAGGGGGCCACCCGTTCCTCATCATTATTGGAAAAGGCCAAAAGCCCTATGCCCGCCTGGCGCTGGAGGTCCAGCCATTCCAGCACCCGCTCATGAGGGACAGGGTTGTTATGGGTTGTGAGGGTGTTGTCCACATCAATAAGCACCGCACGAATCCCCTGGCTGAGAAAGAACTCAGTGGGAATATCATAAATACGGCGGTAGAAGTAATCCGGATAAAACAGCGGCACAGCTGGCCCTCCTTTCCCTGAATACTGGTACAAACAAAGAGCGGGCATTCGAAAATGCCCGCTCTCTCTGTTTGTCAAACGCAAAACTTATTTGTATTTGCGCTTACGAGCAGCCTCAGATTTCTTTTTGCGCTTTACAGAAGGCTTCTCGTAATGTTCTCTTTTCCGCACCTCAGCCAGCACGCCGGACTTAGCGCAGCTTCTTTTAAAACGCCGCAGAGCGCTTTCCAGAGACTCATTATCTTTAATTCTGATTTCTGCCATTACCTTATTCCCTCCCCACGCCATGCGGCTGGAGTATATATCCCCCAAATAGAAGGATAACACAGTAGATTATACAATATATTGTTTTGCTGTGTCAAGTATCTGGGGGAAATATCTGCTGAAAATTCAGGGTCACCGGGCCACAATGTTGAGCAGCTTGCCTTTTACGAAGACTTCCTTGACAATCTGCTTGCCTGCCAGAGCCTCCTGTACTGCCGGTTCCGCCTTGGCCGCGGCGGTAACATCCTCCTGGCTGGCATCGGCAGCAACGGTGATCCGGGCCTTGATCTTGCCGCAGATCTGGACCACCATTTCCACGGTATCGTCTACACACTTAGCGGGATCGTATTCCGGCCAGCGGGCATGGGCCAGCATACCTTCCCCGCCCAGGACCTCGTTCATCTCCTCAGTGATGTGGGGAGCAAAGGGGTTCAGCAGGGTGATGAAGGTCAGAAGCTCTCCCCTGGTGACGCTTCCTTTGTCATAAATCTGGTTGAGGACAGTCATCATGGCGGCAATGGCGGTATTGAACTTCAGGTTCTCAATATCCTCGCCCACCTTGCGGATCAGCTTGTGGAAAGCACCTTCCAGCTCGGGAGAATACCCGTCTCCCGGAGTCACAATCTCAGTCAGGCCCCAGACCCGCTCCAGGAACCGCTTGCACCCTTTGATAGAGCTGGAACTCCAGGGAGCGGTTTTTTCAAAGTCGCCGATAAACATTTCATACAGCCGCAGAGTATCGGCGCCGTAATCCCGGATGATCTCATCGGGGTTCACCACGTTGCCGCGGGATTTGGACATCTTCTCGCCATTCTCACCCAGAATCATGCCGTGGCTGGTGCGCTTGGCGTAGGGCTCCGGAGTTCCCACCACTCCGATGTCATAGAGGAATTTGTGCCAGAAACGGCTGTACAGCAGGTGAAGGGTGGTGTGCTCCATACCGCCGTTGTACCAGTCCACAGGGAGCCAGTAATCCAAGGCCTCCCGGGAAGCCAGCTCCTTGTCATTGTGAGGATCACAATACCGCAGGAAATACCAGGAAGAACCTGCCCACTGGGGCATGGTGTCGGTCTCCCTCCGGGCAGGACCATGGCAGTGGGGGCACTCCACGTTGACCCAGTCGTCCAGATGAGCCAGGGGGGATTCCCCATTGTCGGTAGGCTCATAGGTTTGGACATCAGGAAGGGTCAGCGGCAGCTGGCTTTCGTCCAGGGGGACGTAGCCGCACTTGGGACAAATAATGATAGGGATGGGTTCACCCCAATACCGCTGGCGGGAGAAAACCCAGTCGCGAAGCTTGTAGTTCACTTTGGGATGGCCCTTGCCATTTTCCGAAAGCCAGTCGGTAATTTTCTTCTTGGCTTCCTCCACCGTCAGGCCGTCCAGGATGCCGGAATTCACCATGACGCCGGTTTCGCAGTCGGTGAAAGCTTCCTTCTCCACGTCGCCGCCCTTGACCACCTCGATGATGGGAAGGTCAAACTTTTTGGCAAACTCCCAGTCTCTGGTATCGTGGGCAGGCACCGCCATGATGGCGCCGGTGCCATAGCTCATCAAGACATAGTCGGAGATGAAAATGGGAATCTCCTTACCGTTGACGGGGTTGATGCCCCGGACACCTTCCAGCTTCACGCCGGTCTTGTCCTTGGCCACCTCGGTGCGCTCAAAGTCGGACTTTCTGGCAGCCATCTCCTGATAGGCACGAACCTCGTCCATATTGGAAATCCGGTCCGCCCAGTTTTCGATATAGGGGTGCTCCGGGGAAATGACCATGTAAGTCGCGCCGTAAAGTGTATCCGGACGGGTGGTGTAAACGGTGAGGGTGTCGCCGGCGGTGGTGCCGAAATTCACCTCAGCACCGGTAGACCGGCCGATCCAGTTGATCTGGGAGGTCTTGACCCGGTCCAGGTAGTTCACCTTCTCCAGATCGTCGATGAGGCGCTGTGCGTACTCGGTGATCTTCAGCATCCACTGGCTTTTCACCTTGTGGACCACCGGGCTGCCGCACCGTTCGCAGACGCCGTTGACCACTTCCTCATTGGCCAGGACGCACTTGCAGGAGGTACACCAGTTGACAGACATCTCCTTCTTGTAGGCCAGGCCTTTTTTGAAGAGCTGGAGGAAAATCCACTGGGTCCATTTGTAATAATTAGGATCGGTGGTGTTGATCTCGCGGTCCCAGTCAAAGGAGAGGCCCAGGGACTTCAGCTGGGTCTTAAACCGTGCGATATTGTCGTGGGTCACCTTTGCGGGATGGATGTGGTTTTTGATGGCGAAATTTTCGGTAGGCAGGCCAAAGGCATCCCATCCCATGGGATAAAGGACGTTATAGCCCTGGAGCCTGCGTTTTCTGGCCACAATGTCCAGAGCGGTGTAGGAGCGGGGATGTCCCACATGAAGGCCCTGGCCGGAGGGATAGGGGAACTCCACCAGCGCATAGTACTTGGGCTTGGAATAATCGGTACTGGCGGCAAAGGACTTGTCCTCATCCCACTTTTGCTGCCATTTCTTTTCAATGGCCGAAAAATCGTACTTCAAAAGTCACACCCTCTTAAATATTGATTTAAAGCGGCGCCGCACCTTCTGCGGCCACAGCTTTGAGCAGCCTTTGGCTGCGGGTTTTCCTGAATGGTACCTCTCGGTGTTGCGGCTTTCAGACACGCCGGCTTCCAAAAGCCGTTTTTCTCACATGTCCCCGTGGACCAGCCCCGTGAGATCCAGCCTGGGGGCATCGGACCAAAGGCGTTCCATGTTGTAGAACTCCCGGGTTTCCTTGGTAAAAATGTGGATGATCACGTCCTGGTAGTCCATAAGGATCCAGGTAGCGGAACTGGCCCCCTCGATCCGGCGGGGCTCTACCCCCTCCTTGGAAAGGGCTTCCTCCACCTCTTCAGCCAGAGCCTTGACATGGGGAGTGCTGGTACCGGTCACCAGAATAAAATAATCCCCGATGGTGGTAAGCTCCCGGATATCAATGCCAACGATATCCATTCCCTTTTTGCTGTCCAGAACCGTTACGATCTTTTTGACCAGTTCTTCAGAATTCATTGTATTCCTCCGTCACCAGTTGGTATTGGTACACAGTATTCCCTACACGCCCCTCTGGTATCAGGGCAGATGGGTTTGTTCTTCTTTGCCAGCTCCTGTACGGTATGGGTCAGAGCTCTGACCATAGCCTCCCTCAGGTCGTAATCGCAGAGGCTGCGCATCTCCTCAACATCGGCATACTCACGGTCTTCCGACGTCAGGTCCGCCAGGTAGATAATGGTTTCCAGCAGGCTCATCCCCGCCCGGGCAGTGGTATGATAACGCACCGCATCGATGATCTCCGGATCATGGATATCCAAATGGGTCTGGATATACAGGGCTCCGGCATAGCTGTGAATCAGCTGAGGGGAGGCCTTGAAATCAATGCCATTTATTATACCAGACTCTAGGATGTTTTGCAATAAAGCACCCTTGGGCAGATCTTTGCAAACGTCGTGAAGGATGCCGCACACCGACGCCTTATGAAGATCCACACCAAAAATCTGCGCCATGTGAGCGGCTTGCTTTTCCACCCCCAGGGAATGGCGGTAGCGGTACTCTGTCATCAGCGGGCGGATATACTCCCTCAGGTAATTCAGGTCTTGGCTGTCATGCTGGTACAGCCCGCGTTCCCGGATATACTCCATCACCGCCGGACAGACCTTATCCGTCTCTCCCCGTTCCCGGATCTCCCTGCGAATTTCGGTGCTGGACATGGGAAGGGGCACATTCTGCAAAAGCACAGAGGATATTCCAAGCTCCTTCAAAGCTGCTTGTTGGCCCTGAAGGACTTCCAAGTCTTCATCTTCCCTGGAGGCCACCAACAGGGTAGCCATCTCCCCGATCTGTTTCCATTCCCTCCACTGGGTGAAAGTAAGGAACATATCGGTACCCATCAGGAGCCAAAATTTCTCCTCCGGCCTGGCCTGGGTCAGGTAGCGCAGGGTATCCACGGTATAGCTGTGCCCGCCCCGGCGGATCTCATAATCATCCACCGCAATAAAACCCCAGGGCTCCGCCGCCAGACTGCACATGGCCAGCCGGTCCCGGTCAGGGGCTAGTTCCCCAGGGGATTTGTGAGGGGGCAGGGCCGCCGGCATCAGCAGCACCTGAGAAGCTCCCACCGCTTCCCTGGCCCGGAGACAAATCTCCAAATGCCCCTTGTGTACAGGGTTGAAGGTCCCTCCGTAAAGCACCGTTGTTTGTGGCATCGCGTCTTTCACCTCGACAACAAAGCTGTCCCGCCGTTTCTCTCAGTCTGTGAGAAGCACCGGCTTTTTGGGGTTCCTTCGGTACAGCACCACTTTGCGCCCGATCACCTGTACCACCTGGGAACCGGTAGATTCCGCCAAAAGGGCGGCCAATTCCTTTGGCTCCTGAGGTGCGGTCTCCAAAACATGGAGCTTGATCAGTTCCCGGGCTGTGAGAGCGTCATCCACCTGTTTGATCAGCGCCTCCCCAATCCCACCTTTTCCCAACTGGAGGATGGTTTCAGTCGTGGAGGCGATGCCTTTCAGTTTTGCACGATCCTTTGAATTCAGCAAAATATGCTCCTATCCGCCGCAATGCACGGCATGTTTTTATGGTTTCCGGCATCCTATCTTTCCTTGCAAAAGGGCCGGAATTCTTATTTCTGCTCTTTAGCGGCTTCCCGCTCCTTCAGCAGGGCATAAAGCTTCCGCAAAGCGTTGCCCCGGTGGCTGATTCGGTCCTTTTCCGCCCCAGTGAGGAGAGCAAAGCTTTTGCCTTCCTCCACCAGAAACAGGGGATCGTAGCCGAAACCGTTGTCCCCTTCCTCCTGGAAGGCGATGGTCCCTTCGCACACCCCTTGGCACTCCACCAGATCCTCTTCCCCAAAAGCACAGCAGATGGCGGAAACGAACCGGGCCGTCCGCCCCTCCTGGGGCACCTCCGCCAGATTGCGCAGCAGCTTGCGGTTGTTGGCCTTATCGTCATGGCCGCCGCTCTCGTCATCAGCGTACCGGGCGGAATGGACTCCAGGCGCACCTCCCAGGGCATCTACACAGAGGCCGGAGTCATCGGCAATGGCAGGCATCCCCGTTTTGCGGAAAATAGACAGCGCCTTTTTCCTGGCGTTTTCCTGAAAAGTCTCTCCGTCTTCCTCCACCTCAAAACCGGGACAAACCTCTTCCTGGCTCACCAGAGAAAAGCCCAGAGGTTCCAGCATCCGGGAGAATTCCTCCAGCTTGTGGCGGTTCCGGGTAGCAACAATCATCTTCATATGGGATCACTCCTCGTCAAACAGCAGGGCGGTGGCGTATTCCTGGGCGGAGAAGGGCTTCAGATCGTCGATCTGCTCCCCCACTCCCACAAATTTAATGGGCAGGCCCAGCTGATCTTTGATGCTGATCACCACGCCTCCCTTGGCGGTGCCGTCCAGCTTGGTAAGGACCACCCCTGTGACCCCGCAGGCCTGAGCAAACTCCCGAGCCTGGTTCAGGCCGTTCTGGCCGGTGGTGGCATCCAGCACCAGAAGAACCTCCTTGCTGCTCTCCGGAGCCTCCCGGGTAATGACCCTGTCGATCTTGGCCAGTTCGTCCATCAGGTTCTTTTTATTGTGGAGGCGCCCAGCGGTGTCACAGATCACCACGTCCACCCCCCGTGCCTTGCCGGCGGTGATGGTATCGAACACCACGGCGGCGGGATCCGCCCCCTCCTGATGCCGGATAATCTGACAGCCGCAGCGTCCGGCCCAGACCTCCAGCTGCTCGGCGGCAGCGGCCCGGAAGGTATCGGCGGCCCCCATCAGGACGGTCTTGCCGTCCTCCATGAGATGGTGAGTCAGCTTGCCGATGGTGGTGGTCTTCCCCACTCCGTTGACTCCTACCACCAGAATCACCCCGGGATGGCCGGAAAGATCCAGTCCCTGATCCGGGGAAAGGAGTTCTGCAATGACGTCCCTGAGCTCCGTGCGCAGCTGACCCTGATCCAACTCCCGGCGGCCTACACGCTCAGCCAGTTTCTGGCAGATATGCCCGGCAGTCTTTACCCCCACATCAGAAAGGATAAGAATCTCCTCCAACTCCTCCAGGGTCTCCGGGGTGAGCTTTCCGGAGATGCCGTCCATCTGCATCACCAGGTTACTCCTTGTTTTTTTCAGTCCCTTGGTCAGGAAATTAAAAAATCCCATGGGCCGTCTTCCTCTCCTTATCGTTTCATCAGGATATCTTTATTTTCAGTTTGGACTCCAACTCACCCACATCCAGACGCAGAAGCTTGCTGACTCCTTCTTCCTCCATAGTGACGCCATAAAGGACATCCGCTTCCTCCATAGTGCCCCGGCGGTGAGTAATGGCAATAAACTGGGTCTTGTCAGTCATCCGGCGCATATAGGCGGCAAACCGGTTGACATTTACCTCGTCCAGGGCCGCCTCAATCTCGTCAATCAGGACAAAGGGGGCTGGGTTTACCTTAAGAATGGCGAAATAGATGCAGATGGCCACAATGGCCTTTTCACCGCCGGAAAGGAGGGAAAGTCCGACCATTTTCCCCGACGGCTGCACAAAGATATCGATACCGGTTTCCAGGGGGTCCGAAGGATCGGTGAGCCGCAGCTCACCCCGGCCTCCGCCAAACAGCTCGGTGAAGATCACGCCGAAGTGGCGGTTGATGGCTTCGAACTTTTCCAGGAAAATGCGGCTCATTTCCGAAGAAAGGTCCTCGATAAGCTTTCCCAGCTCCCTTTTGGACTTTTCCACGTCTTCGATCTGGGTACGGAAGAATTCATACCGCTCCGAGACCTCTTTGTACTCATCGATAGCGGCAACATTTACCGATCCCAGACCCCGGATGCGGTTTTTCAGTTCGCCCAGGCGCCGCTGGGCCGCCGGCACGTCCTCCAGAGGCATTGCGGCTTCCGCAGCCTCGCTTTTGGTCATCTCATATTCGTCCCACATCTTGGCGGTAATGGAATCGCTCTCCGCCGTCATGGCGCTATAGCGCTCCTCCAGCCGCGCAAGCTCTCCGGAGAGGGACTCCTTCCGGCTGTTGCAGCTCTTCTCTTCCTGGCGAAGAACGGTAACCTTGGCTTCGCACCGGTCCTGTTCCTCCGTCTTGGCGCTGATTTCCCCACCCAGGGCAGCAATCCGCTCCCGGCTGGTGGCCACGGCGGCGGTGATCTCCGCCACCTTTTCCTCCAAAGTACGATTCTCCTCCTGGAGGCGGCGCACCTGTTCCCGGAACCCCTCCAGCTGTGCCTCGCTTCCTTCCCGGGACTGAATCAATATCTCAAGAGCGGAATCCAGAGCCTCCTGATCCTTGGACATGGATGTAAAGGCGATCTGCTTTTCAGATATAGTTTCGGTAAGAACCGCCGCTTCCTGACGGGCTTCCTCTTGTTTCTGGGTATTCTCCTGAATATCCCGGGAAACCTGCTCCAGATTAGCCGCCAGACGCTCCGCCAGCTCTCCGGAAGACAGCCCCTGGGATTTCAGCTCCTCCACCCGGGAGGTAAGGGCATCGAATTCCCGCAGGGATTCCTCTCCCAAGGTTTCGGCTTCTTGGACGCTTAGGGTCAGCCGCCGCAGTTCCGCATTGGCTGCCACCAAATCATCGGAAGCGGTTTTTTCCTCCGCTTCCACGCCATCCACCAGGGCATCCATAGCGGCAGTCTCCTGGCGCAGAGCATCCAGGCGCTTCTCAAGCTCTTCAGCCTTGGCGGTAAGCTCCCGGGACTCGCTGCGCAGAGCTTCAATCTCATTTTTTCTGCTGAGAATTCCTGCGCTTTTTCCTACATAACCGCCGGTCATGGAACCACCGGGGTTTACCACCTGACCGTCCAGTGTGACAATGCGGAAGCGATGGCCGTATTTTCTGGCCATGGCGATGGCGGAATCCATATCCTCTACCACCGCGGTGCGGCCCAGAATGCTGTCCACCACTTCTTCATAGCGGCTGTCACACTGCACCAGCCGGGCGGCGATCCCCAGATAGCCGGGACAATCTTCAAGACCCTTTTCTTCCAAAAGGCGGCCCCGAATGGTATTCAGGGGCAGGAAGGTGCAGCGTCCCGCCTTGGCGTCCACCAAGAGATTGATGGCCCTCTTGGCTACCCCTTCATTTTCCACTACAATGTGCTGCATTGCGGCGCCCATGGCGATTTCCACAGCGGTGGCGTACTGCTTTTCGGTGCGCACCAGCTCCGAAACAGGACCTACCACTCCCCGAAGGGAACCTGCGGCGGCGTGTTTCATCACTGTCTTGACACTGTTCTGGAACCCCTCCATGTTCCGCTCCATATCCGCCAGAAGCTGGGCGCGCTGGAGCTTTTCACCGGCGGTCCGCTCCAGGGAGCGCTGCTCCTCCTCCAGCCTGGCCAGCTTGTCCCCTCTGCCCTGTTGTTTGTAGAGGTATCCGTTTTTGGTGTTTCTAAGGCTTTCCAGCCGTTCCTGGAGCTCCTGGGCAAAATTGCGGCACTCCTCTTCCTCGGCTTTCAGCTGAGCCAGGCGCTGGTCCTTCTGTTTGGACTGCTCCCGGAGGGTCTCCAGCCGTGCCACTGTCTCCTCCACCAGGGTGGCGGAGGTTTGGCTGGAAAGACGAGCCTTTTCCGCCCCTTCCTGGAGCTCTTCCTTCTGCATGGTCAGGGAACGCACCGTTCCCGCCAGCACCTCCTGGCGGCTGCGGCTCTCTTCCTGCCGGGCTTGAAGAACTTGAATTTCTTCCCGAGCAGTCTCCAGGAGCTTTTGATGCTCCTGGACCTGACGGCGGGTATCCTCCAGGCGTCGGTCCAGATCCTCCCGGTCGCTGGTGCTGTCCGCCAGCCGCTTTTCCAGGTCCTGGATGCTGGCCCGGTTATGTACCATATCATTCTGCTTCACAGCCACGTCTACCTGGGCGGAAGATACAGTATCCTCCACCGCTTTGATCTCCTGACGCTTGCTGTCGATATAGACGGCGCAATCCTGGACCTGGCTGTGAAGGGAAGCGATTTCTTCCTCCAGTTGATCCAGTCGGTTCTGAACCGTTTCCCGGTCATTTTTGCAGACCAGGATCTTGTCCTCCTGGGTACGAATCTGGCCCCGGAGCTTCTCCAAGGTCTCAAGCCAGAGGGAAAGCTCCAGGGTCTTTTTTTCTTCTGAAAGGGTAAGGAACTGCCTAGCCTTTTCCGATTGGATGCGAAGGGGCCCGACGCGTCCCTCCAATTCCCCCATGATGTCCCGCAGGCGCACCAGGTTCTCCTCTGCCTGCTCCAGGCGGCGCTCCGCTTCTCCCTTCCGGTAGCGGAACTTGGAGATCCCCGCCGCTTCTTCGAAGATCTCCCGGCGCTGAGTGCTCTTGGCCCCTACAATATCGCCGATTTTGCCCTGTTCAATAATGGAATAGCCGTC
>JAHZBJ010000042.1:333-2234 GCA_019423445.1 Oscillospiraceae bacterium | reverse complement strand
CCAGGTTGTTGTTCATGCGGTATTCGCTTTCACCGCTGCGGTACAGCTTTCTGGTGATGATCACCTCGTCGTTGTCCACATCGATGCTGCGGGCTGTGTTATCGATAAAGAGAGAAACCCAGGCATAGCCCTGGGGATTTCTGTTCTTCGTGCCTCCGAAGATGACATCTTCCATCTTGGTTCCCCGGAGGGACTTGCTGGACTGCTCTCCAAATACCCACTTGATGGCGTCGCTGATGTTGCTTTTTCCGCTGCCGTTGGGACCAACAACTGCGGTAATGCCGTCGTCGAAGGTGAGCTTTGTGCGGTCGGCAAAGGACTTAAAGCCCTGTAACTCAATACCCCGAAGCCGCATACGACACCTCCTCTGTATCCTGAAATATCATTCGAAATCCCCGTTCCAGCCCCTGTTCAGGGCGGATTACCACCCCTGGCCAGCGCTGGCGAAACCAGGAAAGATTGCATTGCTTCTGCCCAACCGCCTGGGAAAGCTCCCGGGAAGGCACCAAAATACAAGCCGGAACTGCCCCAGGATGGCGTTCCGCCTCTTGACAGATCCTGTGCCGGAAAACCCGGCTCCTGCACAGCTCCCCCAAGGCGGGATGGACACATCCGCCTACCGCGTCCCGTTCCAAGGAGGGAGACGCAGGCAGCCCCAGCCGGATCACCCGGATATCCTGTTGCTGGAACAGTTCCAGCAGCCGGGCGCAAAGTTCCACTGTCTCTTCCAGAGACGGCGGCGTATAGACCCCCTCTGCCAGCAGCGCTGCCAATCGGGTACCCCGCAGCACCGCTGTGGGATAAATACGCACTGTGTCCGGATGTATCTGCGCTATTTTAAGTCCCGTGTTCCAATCCCGTTCCAAAGTGGATCGATACAGCCCTGTCATCATTTGAAGCCCCAGTTCCAGCCCTTCCTGGCGCACCAGAGCGGCGGCCGCCGCCACATCCTGAGCGGTGTGGCCCCGGCCGTTGGCTTCCAATACTTCATTATACAGGGATTGGGCTCCAAGCTCAATAGCCTGGACTCCAGCCTTCTTTAAAATCCCAATAATTTCCACGCTTAAAGCGTCGGGACGGGTGGAGATCCGAATGCCGCCAAACCTTGGATGATTCCGCAGCGGCTGCACCGCCTCCAACAGCCCCTCCATTTCCCGGCGGGGGATGGCAGTAAAACTGCCTCCGAAAAAAGCGATCTCAGCCTTTGGAAACTTATCGGGGAGCTCATCCAGCCCCCTGCGGCAAATTTCCGCCGCCTCCTGGGGAGAAGGCATCCCATAAGCCCCGGAAATGGTATTCTGATCGCAGAAACTGCACCGCTGGGGGCAGCCCACATGGGGAACAAAAACCGGGATGGATGCATGGGAGGACTTCATTCTCCCATCAGCTCCAGGGCCTCCTTGGCAGCCAGCTGTTCGGCTCCCTTCTTGCTTCTGGATTCCCCACGGCCGATGACGTTGCTGTTGAGGCGCACCTCCACCACAAAGTGCTTGTCATGGTCGGGCCCGTCCTCGCTCACCAGAACATAGGTCACTTTCTCCTCCGGATTCTGCTGGATAATTTCCTGGAGCATGGTTTTGTAGTCCACAAAGGCACTCTTCTCGCCCCCGTCCAGCTCTTCCCTGGCGAACCGGAGAACAAACTTGCCCGCGGGTTCCAGCCCGCCGTCCAGGAAGATGGCAGCGATCAGGGCCTCAAAAGCGTCAGAAACAATGGAGGGCCGTGTACGGCCTCCCATTTGTTCCTCACCCTTCCCCAAGAAAAGTTCTTCTCCCAAACCAATCTCCTGGGCGAAACGGAACAGAGACTTCTCGCAGACAATGGAAGCTCTGATCTTGGTAAGATCCCCTTCGTCCAAATGAAAGCGATGGAAGATATAATTGGACACCACCAGGGAAAGC
>JAHZBJ010000042.1:0-323 GCA_019423445.1 Oscillospiraceae bacterium | reverse complement strand
GAAATAAAAATTCACTGGACACCAGCTCTAAAACTGCATCCCCTAAAAATTCCAATCTCTCATTACACTCAGGGCGTTCCCTGGATTCGTTGGAATAAGAGGAATGGGTCAGGGCCCGTTCCAGGTATTTCCTATTTTTGAACTTGTATCCAATTCGCTCGTCCAGGTTCATGGTATCCTTCCCTCCGGGATTTTCTGGTTTTCTAAGTTTCATCTAAAACATCCGCCTGTGATGCTGCGGCGGAAACCGCTTAGCCAAAGGCAGCTTTTCACCCACAGGTTATTCTTCCCCGTCCTTCTCTTTGGCAAGACAGGTTGTGATC
>JAHZBJ010000041.1:12184-16398 GCA_019423445.1 Oscillospiraceae bacterium | reverse complement strand
CAGCAATTGAAACAAAAACGCCCCGATACACCGTGTCGGGGCGTTTTGTTTTGCGCTGCAAGGAAATCCCCAGGCAATCCCCCGACCTGGAAATTTAAAAAATGGGGGATCAAAGGGTACCTAACACCAGGACGAAGACGACACCTCCGGTGAGCCAGGCCATGGCGGGGAGGGAGGAGCAAGAGTCCAGGGCGCTGGGGATCAGCTCCTGGCAGCTGATGTGGATCATGAGCCCTGCTGCCGCCGCCACCATGGTGCCCATAGCGAAGGGATTGGCCCCAAGGAGAAAGATCCGCCCCAGCCAGAACCCCACCAGTACCGGCAAAGCGGTAGCGGAGGAACGAAGGAAGGCGCCAAGGCGGTCTCCGGTGGCGTAGTAGTAGGGGGCGGAGGTGCAGATACCTTCAGGTATGTTGTGGATGGCGATGGCCAAAGGCACGGTTACCACCACCCCGGGGTCCTCCATGGCGGTGGAGGCCGCCATAGCCATCCCTTCCGGTAAGTTGTGGAAGAAGATGGCCAGGATCATCAGCACCGACGTCCGCCAAAGGTTCCGCGGCCCTTGGGAGGGGAGTTCACCATTTCGGTTTTGGGGGAGCAGGCAATCCAGAGCCGCCATCACCAGAAACCCTACGGCCAGTCCGGCTGCAGCCCCGGGCAGACCACTTTGGGCCATACTTTCTGGAAGCAGTTCCAGAAAGGAGATAGCCAGCATCACCCCGCCGGCAAAAGCCAACATCCGGCCCATGGCCCGGGGCTGTGGCCGGAACGCCACCCCAAGGGCGGAGCCCGCCACCGGTCCCGCAGCCGCCACCGCCAGAATCCAGTACAGTTTTTCCATATTTTCCCTCCTCTTTCCCATATCTATGCGCTGAAGAGGGGGTTCACCACCTGCATCAGAAGAGGAAAGAAGGGCTTCGCCACGGATTTTGAACATTTTGTTGCGGTTTGGGCCAGGCTATGGAAATTTGAACCAAAGCTGTGTATAATAAATTGTAAACGTGTCCGGAGGGGTGGCCTTGTACCGCCCCGCTCCGGAAAATCCAACAGAACAGGAGCGAGTTCATGAAAGAAGAGCTGCGCCGGGTCCAGATAGGGGAGGAAGTTTATTTCTCCTCCATCCAGGACCAAAAGTTCAAACATAACAGCATCACGGTACACCTGATCACCCCTTTGGATCCGGAGACCGTCACCTCCAACGCCATCCTTCCCTTCCTTCTGCGGAAGGGGAGCCGGAACTGCCCGGATTTCACCAAGCTGGAGCAGACCCTCTGCGACCTGTATGGGGCATCTCTCAGCGCCGATGTCTCCAAGATGGGGGAATATCAGATCCTCAGCTGTTCCATTGTGGGGATCGATGACCGTTTCGCTTTGGAGAAGGAAGCGGTCTCCGCCGGCTGCGCCCGCCTTTTGGGGGAGATTGTTCTGGATCCCAACATTGTGGATGGAGCTTTTCCGGAAAAAGACTTCGAACTGGAACGGCAGTTCCTCATCGATACCATCCAGGCAGAAATCAATGAGAAGCGGGCCTATGCGCTGAACCAGTGCAAGGCCCTGATGTGCCGCGGCACCCGGCTGGCCATCCCCAAATACGGCTGGGCGGAGAAGGCCGCGGAGCTCACTCCCGCCGGCGCCGCCCAGCGGTATCACGCCCTGGTGGATACCGCCCGGGTGGAAATCATCTTTACCGGGTGCGGTTCCCCTGACGGCGCCCGGGAGGAGTTCTCCCGTCTCTTTGCCGGGATTTCCCGGCATCCCTCCGGCTTTGCTCCGGCTCCCATTGTGGAGCGGGCGGAGACGGTGAAGGAGGAGACGGTGGAGATGGATATCGCCCAGTCCAAGATGGTGCTGGGCTTCCGCACCGGTTCCCTTGCCTCCAAGGCGGAGGTGGACGCTACCAAGCTTATGTCCTTCCTTTACGGGGGTACCCCCTTTTCCCGGCTTTTTATCCATGTCCGGGAGAAACGAAGCCTTTGTTATTACTGCGCTGCCCGGTTTGATCAGAACACCGGCATTATGATGGTGGACATCGGGGTGGAGAAGGAGAACCGGGACAAGGCCCGGGAAGCCATTTTGGAACAGCTGGAGGCGGTGGCTTCCGGAAACTTCACCGACGAGGAGCTGGATTCCGCCAAGCTTTCCTATGTAAACTCTCTGCGGTCCATCCCTGACGGTCTCTCTTCCCTGGAGGGGTGGTATCTCGCCCAGATCCTTCGGGGTAGTCAGGTGACCCCCGAAGAGGAAGCGGAGGCCATCCGGGGCGTTTCCCGGGAGGCGGTGGTGGCTGCCGCCGCCAAGGTCACCCTGGATACCGTCTATTTCCTCACCAGCAAATCCGGGAAGGAGGATGCCGCTCATGAATAAGACCGTTGTTTCTTCTCCCGCCTTGGGGGAGCAGTTCCTCCGGGTGGAACACCCCTCTGGGCTCACCATCCTGATGTGCCCCATGAAGGGATATTCCACCGCTTATGCCCTGTTTGCAGCTAAGGTGGGATCCATCGACACCACCTTCAAGACCCAGAAGGAGGAGGATTTTGTGGAGGTGCCGGCCGGCATCGCCCATTTCCTGGAGCACAAGATGTTTGAGTGTGAGGATGGGGACGCCTTTGCCCGGTACGCAAAGACCGGCGCCTCGGCCAATGCCTACACCTCCTTTGACCGCACCGCATACCTGTTCAGCTGCTCCGACAATTTCCGGGAGTCTATGGAGATCCTTCTGGACTTTGTCACAAAGCCCTATTTTACCCCTGAGACGGTCCAGAAGGAGCAGGGGATCATCGGCCAGGAGATCCGGATGTACGACGACGACCCGGGCTGGCGCTCCCTGTTCAACCTTCTAGGGGCTCTTTACCATGTGAATCCGGTGAAGCTGGATATCGCCGGCACCACCGATTCCATTGCCCAAATCACCTCCGACCTGCTGTACCGCTGCTATCACACCTTCTATAACCTTGGAAACATGGTGCTGACGGTGGCGGGGAACTTCCAGCCCGAGGTGGTGCTGGAGCTGGCGGACAAGATCCTGAAAAAGGGAGAGGATATTACCGTCCAGTGGCGCCGTGCCGACGAGCCCCGGCCGGTGGTGACAAACTATGTGGAACAGGCCCTGCCTGTGTCCACCCCCCTGTTCCAGATGGGATTCAAAGGCCCGGCAGGGGACAGCCTTCTGAATCTCCGCCGCCAGGTGGCCGATGAGATCCTCCTGGAGATCCTCTGCGGGGAGTCCAGCCCCCTCTATCGCCGCCTGTATGACCAGGGCCTCATCAACGCTACCTTTGAGTATGAGGTGCTGGGAGGACGGGACTATCTCTGCTGCATGTACGGCGGGGAGAGCCGGGATCCCAAACAGGTCTTTGAGGCTGTTTCCGGGGAAGCCCGGCGGCTGATGGCGGAGGGCATCGACCCTGAAGCTTTCCAGCGGTGCCGCAAGGCTGCTTATGGACGGTATATCGGGATGTTCAGCCGGGTGGAAGCGGTGGCGGGCCTGCTGCTGCTGACTCATTTCTCCGGCATGGAGAATATGTACGACCTTCTGGATATTATCCGGAACCTTACTCTTCAGGATCTGGAAGCGCGGCTCCGGGAGGATTTGGATCCTCAGTACGCTGCTCTTTCGGTGATAAATCCCGTTTGATTTTCCGGCGGAGCCGTTGCACCCACAATCTTGCAAGCAGGAAAGGAAGTTTTGAACCATGGCAGAAACCGTCAGCTTTCCCGGCCTTGGCCTCAGCTTTGAGGTGAGCCGGGTGGCTTTCAGCATCGGTAATTACTCCATTTATTGGTATGGCATCACCTTCGCCCTGGGATTTCTCCTGGGGATCGCATATTTCCACTTCCGGGCCAGAAAGTTCGGCATCCACCCCTATGATGGCATGGACGTGATCCTCTGGGCGGTGGTAGGGGGCGTCATCGGCGCCCGGGCATATTTTGTTATCTTCCAGTGGGATAACTACAAGGACAACCTGCTGAAAATCTTTGCCTTCCGGGAAGGCGGGCTTGCTATCTACGGCGGCGTCATTGGCGCAGTTTTGGCGGGCTTCTTGGTCTGCAAGATCAAAAAAGCCCCCTTCCTTCCCATTCTGGATGTTGGTCTCACAGGACTTCTGCTGGCTCAGGGGATCGGCCGCTGGGGGAATTTCTTCAACAATGAGGCCTTCGGCTGCAATACCACTCTGCCCTGGGGGATGACCTCCCATACCATTTCCACCTATCTC
>JAHZBJ010000041.1:5948-12174 GCA_019423445.1 Oscillospiraceae bacterium | reverse complement strand
CCACGCTGAAGCTCTGGCAGCTCAGGGAGTGATTGTGGACCCCACAGTTCCGGTCCACCCCACCTTCTTCTATGAGTTTGTGTGGAATGTTCTGGGATTCCTCTTCCTGGCCTTTATCCTTACCCCCAGAAGAAAGTATGATGGCCAGGTGACCCTGGGTTACATGGCTTGGTACGGCCTGGGCAGATTCTTTATTGAGGGGCTCCGCACCGACAGCCTGATGTGGGGGCAATACCGGGTGAGCCAGATGCTGGCTCTGCTTCTCTGTGTCGGTTCTCTCCTGCTGATGGTGGCGATTCACTTCTATCGTCAGAAGAACCCCAGACCTCTCTATGCGGATACCGACGTCAGCAAGGAACGCATCGCCCAGGTGGAGCGGGAGCTGGCGGAGGAAAAGGAGCGGGCCAGAAAGAAGAAAGAGAGTAAGAAAAACGGCGGAGCCGCTCAGGGGGAAGAGACTTCCGATGAATCCGCTGCTGTGACAGAAGAAGCTGGAGAAGGGGAGGAGACCCCAGAAGCCCTGAAAACGGAACAAGAAGAAAACTCCGGAGAGGAAGCTTCCAGTTTGGAAGGAGCGAAGGAGGAATCTGCCGGGGTGGTCCAGGAAGGCAGTGAGACCGCCGGTGAGGAGAAACCAGCGGAAGAACCTGGGGCCGACAGCCCTCAGGATGGAGAAAAGGACGGCCAAGAGAAGAAAGACGAAACCAGCGGAATTTGACAGGAGGGGAAGGCTTATGGCGACGATTATTGACGGCAAGGCGGTTTCCGCAAAACTGCGGCAGGAAATGAAGGCCCAGGTGGAGGAGCTGAAAGCCCGGGGGATCTGCCCGGGGCTGGCAGTGGTGATTGTGGGGGATGACCCCGCCTCCCGGGTCTACGTCAACAACAAGAAGAAGGCCTGCGCCGAGCTGGGCATTTATTCGGAGGAGTATGCCCTGCCCAAGGAGACCACTGAGGAGGAGCTTCTGGCCCTGGTGGATACCCTGAACCACAAGGAGGATATCCATGGTATCCTGGTCCAGCTGCCCCTGCCCAAACAGATTTCGGAGCAGAAGATTATCGCCGCCATCAGCCCCGAGAAGGATGTGGATGCCTTCCATCCCCAGAACGTGGGGCATATCATGATCGGAGATTACCGCTTCCTCCCCTGCACCCCCGCGGGGATTGTGGAGCTCATCAAGAGCACCGGCGTTTCGGTGGAAGGGAAGGAGTGTGTGGTTATCGGCCGGAGCAATATCGTAGGAAAGCCCATGGCTATGCTGATGCTCCACCAGAATACCACTGTCACCATCTGCCACAGCCGCACCAAGGACCTTCCCAGCGTCACCCGCCGGGCGGATATCCTCATTGTAGCTATTGGTAAGGCCAAGTTCGTCACCGCCGATATGGTGAAGGAGGGAGCCATGGTTATCGACGTGGGGATGGACCGGGACGAAAACGGCAAACTCTGCGGCGACGTGGACTTTGCTTCGGTGGAGCCCAAAGCGGGGTATATCACCCCGGTGCCCGGCGGTGTGGGCCCCATGACCATCACCATGCTGATGCGCAACACCATTACTGCCGCCACCCGCTGATTTATTTCCATGGATGGTACGACCCGGGTTGACAAATCTCGGCCCGTCTGGTAAAATACTACTTGCCGCTTGCATCAGGCCCAAAGTGCGCCCTTTTTGAGGCGCCGCCCAATTGCAGCGAGTCTTATAGAAAGAGGACATACTATGTACGCGATTTTTGAAACCGGCGGCAAACAGTATACCGCCGCCCCTGGCGATACCCTTTATGTGGAGAAGCTGGGTGTGGAAGCCGATGAGCAGGTCACCTTCCAGAACGTTCTGGCGGTCAGCGCCAACGGGGAGACCGTTTTCGGAGCTCCTTATCTGGAGGACACCAAGGTTGTCGCCAAGGTTGTGAAGAATGGTAAGGGCAAGAAGATCACCGTCTGGACCTACCGTCCCAAGAAGGATTCCCAGCGGAAGATGGGCCACAGACAGCCCTATTCCAAGGTGGAGATCCTTTCTGTGGAGCGGGCTGGCGCCGCGGTGGAGGAAGCTGCCCCCAAGAATACTGCTGAAGAGAAGTGAGGTGTTGATCCATGGCACATAAAAAAGGCGTAGGCTCTACTAAAAACGGCCGCGATTCTGAATCCAAACGGCTTGGTGTCAAGCGGGCTGACGGTCAGGCGGTTCTGGCCGGCAACATTCTGGTCCGTCAGAGAGGCACCCACATCCATCCCGGCACCAATGTGGGCATCGGGAGCGATGATACCCTCTTTGCCCTGGTTGACGGCAAAGTGAAATTTGAGCGGATGGGCAAGGACCGCAAGAAATGCTCCGTGTATCCCGCCTAAGTTTTCATCTGAAATAGCTTTACCGACAAATCCCGGGTTCTGTATCCGGGATTTGTTTTCTGTTCGGACATAATAACATTGTTCGGAGATGGAAAGGTGGCGCCGGTTTCAGCCGGTATTCTGTTCCTTTTCCGGACAGGTGCAGCAGGGAAAAGGAGGCGAACAGTATGTTCGTGGACAAAGCCAGGATCCTCATTAAGGCCGGAGACGGAGGAAACGGAAAAGTATCCTTCCACCGGGAGAAATTTGTGGCTGCCGGCGGACCTGACGGCGGCGACGGCGGAAGAGGCGGGGATGTGGTTTTCCTTGCCGACACCAATGTAAACAGCCTCATCAATTTTAAATACAAGAAGCGGTATTTTGCAGAAAAGGGCCAGGACGGCGGCCAGAAGAAATGCACCGGTAAGGATGGCGCCGATCTGGTGATCCGGGTGCCCAAGGGCACTGTGGTCCGGGAGGCCGAAACCGGCAGGGTACTTGCGGACCTTTCGGGGCCGGACCCTGTGACGGTAGCCCGGGGCGGCAAGGGCGGCTGGGGCAACAGCCATTTTGCCACCTCCACCCGGCAGATCCCAAAGTTTGCCAAAGGGGGCTACCCTGGGGAGAGCTTTGAAGTGGAGCTGGAGCTGAAGCTTCTGGCAGATGTGGGACTGGTGGGGTATCCCAACGTTGGGAAATCCACCCTTATCTCCATGGTGAGCGCCGCCAAGCCAGAGATTGCAAACTACCACTTTACTACCCTGGTGCCGGTGCTGGGTGTGGTCCGGGTCAGCGACGAGGACAGCTTTGTCATGGCAGATATTCCGGGCCTTATTGAAGGAGCCAGCGAAGGTGCGGGGCTGGGACACCAGTTCCTCCGCCATGTGGACCGCTGCCGCCTTATCGTCCATATCGTGGATGCTTCCGGCAGCGAGGGCCGGGATCCTATCCAGGATTTTGCCACCATCAACCGGGAGCTGGAGCGGTTCAACCCCGAGCTGGCAAAACGCCCCATGGTAGTGGCGGCCAACAAGTGCGACATTGCCACTCCGGAACAGGTGGAGAATTTCCGGAAGTACATTGTGGAGCAGGGATATGATTTCTTCCCCCTTTCCGCTGCCACGGGACAGGGGACGTCGGAGCTGGTAAAGGCCATCGCCCGGCGGCTCCAGGACCTGCCTCCCATTGCGGAGTACCAGCCGGAGCCCCCCGACCGGGAGCGTCTCCTGGCCGAGGCCAAGCCAAACCAGTTTACCATCCATGTGGAGGATGGCGTCTATGTCGTGGAGGCGGACTGGCTGATGCGGGTCCTGGGCATGGTGGATATGGATGACTATGAATCCCTCCAGTACTTCCAGCGGGTGCTGCGCCTCAGCGGCATTATTGACAAGCTGGAAGAGATGGGAATCCAGGAGGGGGATCTGGTCAGCATCCTGAATTTCGAGTTTGAATACCTGCGTTGACGGAAAGGAAGAAACAAGCATGACCCAGCTGGAACCTATGGCTCAAAAGCCCAGTCTGATGAGTCCCCTGAATCTGGCCTTTGTGGGAGACGGGGTCTATGAGCTGTTGGTGCGGGAGCACCTGGCATCCCTTGGGAACACCCATGTGGGACGGCTTCATACCCTGGCGGTAGGTCTGGTGTGCGCCAATGCCCAGTCCCAGGCATATGAGCGTATCGCCGCTTCCCTGACCCAGGAGGAGGAAGCAGTCTATAAGCGGGGGCGCAATGCAAATTCAGTGCGGGCTCCCAAGCATACCGATCCAGCAGTATACCGCCGGGCTACCGGCCTGGAGGCGCTTTTCGGGTATTTGTATCTGTCCGGCCGGGTGGAGCGGGTCAATCAGCTGTTCCAGATGATCCTGGAGGGGATGCCCCCGGTGGAGCTGGGGGAGGTCCCTGCCGAGTAATTGTTCCGGAGCAGGAGAGGGAGGAGAAACAATGGGGAAAAAGGAAGCTGCTGCCGGCGCTGTCCGGACCTTTTGTGTGGATACCCTGTTCGATGCGGCGGGAGGCCTGGTTTTTGCCCTGGGCCTCAGCTGTTTTGTGCGTCCGGCACAGATTGCCCCTGGCGGTGTATCCGGTATGTCGGTGATTATCAACCACCTTACCGGCCTGCCGGTGGGTACGCTGAACATGGCGATCAATATCCCTCTTCTCCTGTTGGCCTGGAAGTTCCTGGGGCGCCGATTCACCCTGAAGACCCTTCGCTCGGTGTTTATCCAGTCCCTGATGGTTGACCTGGCCGCGGTATTCCTGCCTGCCTACCCTGGAGAGCGGATTATGGCGGCGCTCTTCGGTGGTGTGGGCATCGGGGTGGGGCTGGCCCTGGTGTTTATGAGAGGTTCCACCACCGGAGGAACCGATATTGTATCCCGGCTGATCCAGCTTAAATTCAGGCATCTTTCCATTGGCAAGCTTCTTTTTGCGGTGGATGTAATGGTGCTTCTTATTTCCACCGCGGTGTTCCGCAATATTGAAACCGGACTTTACGGTATGATCACCATCTATACCACAGGAAAGATTGTGGACGGCATCCTTTACGGTATGGATACCGGAAAAGTGATTCTTGTGGTGAGCGATCACAGCCGGGAGATTGCCCGGGGCATCATGGAACGTGTGGAACGGGGAGTCACCCTTCTCCAGGGGGAGGGTGGATGGTCCGGACAGCCCCGAAAGGTACTTCTTTGTGCGGTTCGGGCAGCCCAGTATTATCAGGTGGAGGAGATTATCAAAAGCATCGATCCGGATGCCTTCACCATCCTGATGGAAGCGAACCAGATTACAGGGGAGGGGTTCCGGCCCATCACCGCGGATAAAGTAACCTAATCCTGCCCCCCTGGAAAGATGGGAGAGTTCAGCGCTGGAGGACACGGCGGAAAACCGTGGAATCCAGCGCTTTTTGCTGCACAAAAAACAGCGATGTGCCTTTCCGGAACGCCCGGGGAAGAAAGACCGGAGCTTCAGCTTCTGGTGCCTGCCAAACGGTAAAAGGAATCCCCCCGTCCCCGGATCCGCAGAGGACCCAGGGACGGGGGGATAGCAGAAGAGGAAGGGTATGGCAAAATACAGGGAAGGATGAAGTTGAGGAGCAGGCGGGGGAGGCAATCCCGCCTTCTGAAGAGGTGGTCAGCTTTTCAATAGCGGCATAGAGATTGCAGGCCGCCTGTTTGTCATAGAGGTAAGGCAGCAGCACATCAAAGACATAGGGGGAGTAGCCCAGCCCCATGATGCCTTTGGCATACCGCATGGCCGCCATCTCTCCCAGGCACAGGATTCTGGAGGAATTGCGGAAAATCCCCAGCACCGGCAGATCTTTTTTCTCATTTTCGGTAAAGATGGTTTTGGCATCTCTTTCCTCAAAGAAATGGAAAAGCTCGTGGGCAAGAAGCACTTCCTTGATATCCACATCTCCCAGCACAGTCCGCAGGGAGGAGACGGCAAAGGCCTTCTCCATCCTTTCTGTGCAGTCGGTAAAAACCTCAATGAGATGTGGAGAGGTGTACTGGGCGAAAAGCACCCGGTTTCCTTCCAGGACTTTGGCGGCGGGACGGTGGGGGAAACGTACCTCCACCCCCAGTTCTCTGGCAATGAGGCTGGGGCTCTTCCGGCCCTCTTTGGTGCATTCCCTGACGTAGGAGTCGCCGCATTCCAGGGAAAGGCGGATCAGCCGTTCTTTCTCTTCCGGGGAGAACTTTCCTCCGATGGGGTCCCGGCGGAAGGCGTACTGTCCCCATTCCTGGTCGGTTATCACAGTCAGCGCCGCCGCCAACTCCTCTATGGAAAGAAGGGGACTATCAGCCTTTTTGGGGATATACATATTCTTCTGATACTGGAAGAGCTTCCCCATAAAACCGTTGCCAAAGGGGTTCTCATTGTTGTGCGGTTGATTGATATTC
>JAHZBJ010000041.1:3934-5938 GCA_019423445.1 Oscillospiraceae bacterium | reverse complement strand
CGTCAACGCCGATGAGCTCAATGTCGATCAGGGTGAACAGCTGGTCCAGAGCCATGGAACCGGCGAAGTCCATGATCCTGGGACCGATGCAGATGTAGAAATCCGGGCGCAGTGCGCTGTCGGTGGTGTAGGTAACGAAGTCCTTGTACAGGTGTTCCACCACCGCTTTGTATTTTCCGGCCGTGGTGACACAGGAGGAGCTTTCGCCCCGCTGCATTTTGATAAAGCCCTTTTTATCGATAATCCGTGTGGCGGGTTTGCCTTTCACCGAGGCGGTAAAGAGATGGAACTCATCGGTATGGGAGGCATAGGTCACTTCGGAGACCGGCACCCGCATATCGGTGGCAGCCATCTCCATCATTTCTTCCAAGGTACAATTTTTGGCGACCTCTGCGGTTTTCACCTCGGTGGAACCGGTGGCGATGGCTGTTACTTTCCCGGTTTGAGGGTCGATGTCGATATGTACTGTCACTGTTTCCGCTACGGCGCCGTCGGCCACTGCCTTGTCAATGGCCTCTTTGCGGATCTTTGCCAGGTCGCTCTTGGCGGCGCTGGGCATCAGCCGTTCCACCACATCCCGGACCATGGAAAGGGCCACACCAATGGAGGAGATCACCTCGGCATACTTGGGGATGCTGTAGTTGAGACCCAGCTTCTGGGCCGAATAGATGATGAGAGAAGCGGCGCCGCCGCCAACACCCACCATGGACATCTGGTCCTTTTCCAGCTTGTACTTTTCCGCCAGGTCGTTGATCACCGGCTCGATCTTCTCATAGGCTTTTTGAAGGATCTGAGTGGCGCAGTCCTCAACGGTAGTGTTCATGTACTCTGCCAGAGGTTTTATGGCGGCCCGGGCGCTTTCCGCTTTTCCGTAGGAGAAATGCTCCGGTTTCACCAGCCCCAGAACGTTGGCGGCGCAGCTGTTGGTGATGGCCACGCACTTCCCGTTTTTCAGCCGGATACGCACATAGTCGGCGGGATCGCCGGGCTTGGGGGAGAAGAATTCCACTTTGGGTTCGTCGGCGTCGGAGATGTCGTTGTAAACGGCGTATTCCAGGCCGGCGATGTGGGCGCTTCTGGGACCCACATCTACAACTCCGGACTGGTTGGCCCGGACCATGCTGCCTCCGGCTACCCCCAGGACCCGGACGTCCAGGGAGCTGACGTAAGTGGGGTGCCCCCCTAGGATGGTGTAGTCCACGGCAGGGCGTCCGTTTTTGATGACGCCGATATTGGTGGAGGTGCCCCCCACCTCGAAATAGATGCCGTTGGAAGCCCGCAGATACATCAGAGAACCCATGACGCTGGCGGCGGGGCCGGAGAGCATGGTGAGGATGGGGCGCTGGCGCATTTCGCTGATGTCCATGACGCCGCCGTCTCCCCGCATGATCATCAGGGGGACCTTGACTCCTGCGGAGCGGACGCTGGCCTCGGTGCTGTCGGCGGTATCCAGCATTTTGGGCAGGATGCTGGCGTTGATAACAGCGGTACGGGTTCTGCGGGAGAGGCCGTAGAGCTTTGTGATCTCAGAGGCCATGGTGCACATGATGTCGTTTTTCTGGGCGCCCTCATGGATCATTTTCTCTTCGGTGGTGTCATCCACGCCGAAGGCGCAGGAGGCCACGATGACATTTGATCCTTCGGACTTCAGCTGTCCGATGGTAGCTTCGATGCTTTCAGGATTCAGCGCCTTCTTTTTCATGAAGGCGTTATGGGTCCGGATCACCCGTCCCGTCCCCAGGTCGATGTCATTGATATGGCTCTGTTTTTTGGCCAGCAGTCCCTCCAGACCGCCAGCGGAGACTGAAAATACCCCTACTTCGGCTACGTCGCCTTCCAGCAGGGCGTTGGTGGCCTGGGTAGTGGAGTGGGCCACAAAGACGACGTCATCCGGCTTAATATGGTTTTGCTCCAGGCATTGGGTAAAGGATTCCACGACGCCCGCCGCAACGCCTCTGGGGTCGTCGTGTGTCGTCATAACGACGGCGGGTTCTCCGATGATCT
>JAHZBJ010000041.1:2335-3924 GCA_019423445.1 Oscillospiraceae bacterium | reverse complement strand
CTGCCTTGGTATGGGTACCGCCGACATCAATGCCCACTCGTACATCCATATGGACACCTCCGAATTTGTTGTTTCAGGCTGGCCCCGGAAGGGGAGAGAGCCGGGAGGACCTTCCGGCCCTCTCCGGGATCCGGGTGGGGCGATTATTTATCCAGCTCGGGGAAGTAATTCTTCAGTTCGCTGAGTTTGGTCATCTGAGTGTTGGTCCAGTGGCGGGCGCTCCGCTGGGCACCGGTCTTTGCATCCTGGAATTCTTTGTCCCAATTCAGCTTGCGGTAGGGAGCGCCGGCCTCCTCGGTGGCGATCCAGTTCACCAGGTCCTCCATCATGGCGGTGGGCCAGGGGAAGGTGTCTACATCGGAACCGATGTACTTGCCTTCTTTGATCCTCTGGAAGCCGAAGATATCCCGAACCCGGGTCTTGAGGCCGGTTTCAGCCACCTGTTCGGCCAGGTGGGGCGGGATGAAGAGGACACCGGCGTCGCAGGCGTAGACTACGTCGCCGGGCAGGCAGATGGCTCCTCCCATACGGCAGGGGACGTTGACGCCGGTGAGGACATGGTCACGGAGAGGAGTGGGATCCACGCCCCGGTAGTAGACGTTGATCTTATCCAGGGTCTTCATCTGTTCCAGATCCCGGATGGCGCCCCAAACCACGGCGCCGCCCCGTTTGGTGCGCTCCTGAAGGACGGTGCCCAGGTTGCCGCCGATGATGGTGCCGTATTTCACCTTGTCAAAAAGGTCGATGACCCACACGTCGTCAGGAATGAGGCTGTCCACCACGAAGATGTTGTACATGTTGGTGTCGCCCTTCATGCCCTGTTCCATGGCCTGTTTTTTCATGGCCACTTCCAGGTCCAGGCGGATGGGAACGAAAACGGAAGTGACGGCCCGGCCTACGGTGGGGGTACCGCTCTGGATCATCTTGGGGTTGGATGCGTGGAAACCGGTCTGGAACTGGTTGTCATATCCCAGGTCGTAACCAACTTGCCAGACTTCTTCCAGGCTCAGGGTGCGGATGATATCAAGGATTTCATCGGAAACTTTGGGACGGCCGTCCGGCAGACGCTCGCCTTTCCACAGGGGGGTGATCTGAATAATGTCTTCACGATTGTTGAATTTCATGGCGAGAGCTCCTTTCTTCATTTCCTTTGTTGAACGGTATGCAGGGACCGTTTGTACTACAGAGAATCAATAATTGGCGCACAGGATAATGACCAGGACTTCAAGAACGATACAGAAGGCCCAGCCCCAGAAAATAGATCTTCTCAGGTAGTCCTTGGTATCGATCTTGGCGTAGTTGATGCCCCAGGCCACATAGGACTGGGTGGGGCAGGCGGCCATGTTGACGCAGATGGAGGGAACAAAGAACAGGGGGAACAGGAAGGAATAGGGATATCCCATGGCAGCCAGGATCAGGAAGATGGGGCCGGCGGTGCCATACATGGTGAGAGGGCCGCGGAACAGCGCCAAGGGGGCGAGGATCATAATGGCGACGGCCAGCACGACGGGGGCGTTCACAGGGATGATGGGCTCCAGCAGGAGGCTGATGAAGGGCTGCGCCAGGTTGATGGTCTTGGTGATGCAGGC
>JAHZBJ010000041.1:0-2325 GCA_019423445.1 Oscillospiraceae bacterium | reverse complement strand
TGGTCAGGGTGGGCATAAAGGGAAGAAGCAGGGCGATGGTGGGAGGAGCTTTTTTCTCCTCTTCGGTGATGGATTCCTGGGTGGGGGCTGCCCACGCTTTGGCGCGCTTCTTGCCGCCCCTCATCATAATGATGGTCATGATCACCACGAAGATGGTGGCGACGATCACAGCCACATAACCGAAGCTGCTGGCCCAGTCCTTATAGAAGTACTGCTGGGTGCCGCTGGCGTCGGTGCTGTAGGTGGCCATGGAGGCCGCGTTAAGAACGGGGTTGAGGAAGTTGCCTGCGGCAACGGAGAACAGGTAGGACAAGCAGGCGATAACCTTGGGAACGCCCAGGGAGAAGAGAATGGGAAGAACGATAACGCCCAGAGCGATGACGGCGCCGATGCCGAAAATGGAGGTGAACAGGGCGGCTACTACCACGTCCAGCAGGATGGCCACCACCAGGGGCCTGTCGCCGCCGAACTCAACGGTTTTACGAATAAGGGTCTGAGAGATACCGGTTTCCATCAGTACTGCGCCAAACCAGGCGCCGGTTACGATATCCACGGTTTGCAGGCCCTGGCTGCGGATACCGTCCTGGAAGACGCTGTTCAACTGACTTATAATGGAGGCGTCCACATAGGAAGCATTCTGAGCTGCAAAATCGGGATTCAGCAGTCCGCTGTGCCATGCAAACAGGCAGATGATGGACCACAGAATGCCCACGAAGAAGAAGCCAAAGGTCATATTCCCGCCCTTGACGGCGAAAGCAATCAGCCAAATATAGACCGCGATGATCAATACCGCTATGATATACTCAAATACCATATTACTACCTCCTACCGATCTGTACTTACTTAGGCCTCCTTGTACCGTAAAGAACTAAAATGTGCAGCCAATCCCAGTGCTTTCCACAACACCTCCTTGTTTTTCGGGCGCAGGTGATTATGTATCTGATATGTGTATCGGTTTCATGAACAAAATAATAAAAATAAAGCTTTAAATTTTGCCTGGACAGCTCCAATATGCAAACAGGTAAAAGCTCTTTGTAAAATGATAAAATATAAATATAAATTTTCAACTATCCATGAACATAATGCCACAAATTCCTAAAAAGTCTACAGGGATAAGGAAAGTTTGTCGGGAAATCCAAATTATAAAAAATAAATTTGTTATGTCATATAAAAATATTTGCTTATGTGTATCGGTTTCTTGATTTTCAAATTGGCCCATGCTATACTGTTTTCAAAAGGGTGGGAGGAAATCCCCCTCAAACAGGATGTGAATGCAGCAGTGAAAGCTGGCAATAAAGTGACAATAAATGACATCGCGGCGGCCGCCGGCGTGTCAAAGACCACGGTCTCGCGCTATATCAACGGTCAGGAGCACCTGATGAGTGAAAAGACCCGGAACCGGTTGAAAACGGTAATCGAGCTGCTCAATTACCATCCCAGCGATATAGCCCGGAGCCTGAAAAGCAAAAAAACCAATATGATTGGCGTGGTGATTTCCAACATTACATCTCCCTTCTTTTCGGCGGTGATTGTGGGGATCGGAAGCGTTCTGGCCAGAAATAACTACACCCCCCTCTTCGTCAACTGTGACGACGATATCGTTCAGGAGGAGCAGTATATCCGCTCTTTCATCGCCCGGGAGGTGGACGGGCTCATTGTCAATACATCTTCCAACACCAACAAATTCCTGATCAGTGTGGCCTGCCAGGGGATGCCTGTGGTTCTCTGCGACCGTTATATTAAGGACTACAATTTTGACATTGTAGGCACCAAGAACCAGGAGATGCTCTACTCCATCATCAGCCATTTAAAGGAGCAGGGCTTCAGCCGCCCTGCCATGTTCACCCAGTTCTATGAACAGAACTCGGCCCGTAAATTGCGGCGGGAAGGGTTCCTCGAGGCGATGCGGCAGATTTATGGCATCAATGCGGAGAAGGATGTATATGTGGTTTCTGACGAGGAAGCCGACGCTGTAATGCAGCTTCGGAAATTTCTCTCCACTGTGGGGCCGGGGGAGTCTCCCGCTATTTTCTGTGTCAACAGCGTTACCACGGTTCGGATGTACCATGCCATTAAGGAGCTGGGGCTGAATGTCCCCGACGATGTGGGGCTCTGCGGGCCGGATGACTGGAACTGGGACAACGGCATGAACTGGCCTGACATTATGGAGACCAGCATCACCACCGTGACCATCCACGCCCGGAGGATCGGGGAATGCACCGCGGAGCTGCTGCTGAAACGGTTGGAATACCCTGATATGCTCCCTCAGGAGATCCTCTTGCCGACTCAGCTCCATGTGCGGGATTCCACCAAGCGCAAGCGGGG
>JAHZBJ010000004.1:27895-36018 GCA_019423445.1 Oscillospiraceae bacterium | reverse complement strand
CCTCCGGCCATAGTCTCACATAGCCGCCGGTTCTTTCCCAAACAATAAAAAATCCCGGAAAATCCGGGTATGAAAAAAGCCCTGATGGGCATTGCTTTTGGTTTTCCCGCCTGCCGGGCCGGTGCTCCGTCCACCCGGCAGGAGGAGAAATAAATGACTTTTTGGGGACCTGAGGGTCCCTTTCCTTAGGCGGAGCAGCTCCGCCAGGGCCCTGGCCCGGGGCCACGCGGCCCCGGGGGTAACAGAAAAGAGGAAGTATGAAAAGAAGAAGAACTCAAAAGAAGGAAGTTTCCGGCGGCTCAGCCGGTGATGGTGGAGGTGTCAGCGGGTTTGTATTCATCCAGGGTGATGTCCAGGGTGAGGGTACGCCCGTCCCGGATTACCTGCATCTGGATGGTGTCCCCGACGGAGCAGTTGTTCAGCTCAGCTTTGATATCGCTGTAGCTGTTCACCGCCACGTCGCCGATGGAGATGATGCAGTCGCCAACCTGGACGCCGGCTTTATCGGAGGCCCCGCCTTCGGTGACGCCGGCCACATAGACGCCCAGCCGGTCAACCCGGTATTGGAAAGCGGTTTGAGCGTCGGTGATATCGATGAGGGAGAGACCCAGAGCCGCACGGCCCCGGACGTATCCGTAATCCAGGATCTCCTGGACGGCGGTTTTCACGGTGTTGATGGGAATGGCGAAGCCCAGGCCCTCAATGGAGGTGGTGGAGCTGGAGTTGGAGGATTTGGCGTTGACGATCCCCACCAGCTCGCCTTTTTCGTTAAAGAGGCCGCCGCCGGAGTTGCCGGGGTTGATGGCCGCGTTGGTCTGGAGAAGGCTCATGGTCTCGCCGTTGATGGTGACGTCACGGCTCAGGGCGCTGATGATACCGTCGGTGACGGTGCCTCCCAGCTCACCCAGAGGGTTGCCGATGGCCATGACGTATTCCCCAACCTCCAGGGTATCGGAATCACCCAAGACAGCGGGGGTGAGGCCGGTGGCGTCGATCTTCAGCACCGCCACGTCGGTTTTGGAATCGGCTCCTACCAGGGTGGCTTCATAGGAGGTGCCGTCCTTGGTGCGGACGGTGATCTTCTGGGCCCCCTCTACCACATGGTTGTTGGTGACGATGGTGCCGTCTTCCGAGAGGATAACGCCGCTGCCAGCGCCCTCCTCCACGTATTGGCTGAAGAAATTGTGGGTGGAGACAGTCTCAGTGGTGATTTCCACCACAGAAGGAGAGGTGAGGGAAGCGATTTCGGAAACCGACAGAGCGCTTCCGGTATACCCGGCGGGGACGCCGCTGCTGGATTCTCCGCTGCCGCTTACCGCCTGATAAAAGACGGTGCTGCCGCCGCCGGAGAGCTGGTTCATCCCCCATGCCCCGGCTGCTCCGCCGGCCACCGAGATGACCATACAGGCGGCCAGCAGTCCGGCCACTTTGCCCTTGCCGGAACGGCGCTGGCGCTCCTTGTGTGGCTGCTGAGGCTGGTAGGGGGGAACGCTCCCGCCGGCTCCGGGGGTGCCGTAGCTGCCCTGGTAGCCGCCGGAGGGCTCTTGAAAAACGCTGCTGTAGCGGTGGAAAAATTCCTGGCGGTTTTGATCACCCTGATAGGGGTTCCAGCCGCCCTGGCCGGAAGTGTAGCCGCTCTGGGAAGCGCTCTGGGGATTGGTTTGGGAGCTGCCCTGAGAACCGTTTTCGTTTTCCGAACGGTTGATATTGTTGTTATTTTCGTAACCCGTGTTCATATGGGTACGCCTCCTTGATCCGTTTCAGTGTATGATTGCCCCGGCCTGGCTTATCACCTTCCTGGCGGGGTTCCTTTGCTGTGATTTTATGATACCCCGGTTATGTGAAGTTGGTTTGAAGATAATTTGGAAGAAGAATGAAACTTATTTTAAAAAAGTATGTCCAAAGGAGGGGAAAACGAGGAAACAGCCCGGACGCTTTATGCGCCGGGCTGTTTTTCACAGGGTTACTGGCCGGTGGTGCCGTTGATGGCCACAAAGGGGTTGACCCCGTCTCCCATCACCTGGGGGAACTGGCCGTCCCACTTCTGGACCCGCTGGAGTTCGATGTACTCGGGGCTCTGCTGGAGCTGCTGCTGGATGGCCTCAATGGCGTATGCCTCGGCGTCAGCTTTGATTTTCTGGCTTTCCGCTTCGGCTTCTGCCTCGATGACCATCTGGCGCGCCAGCTCTTCCTTTTCCTTGGTCTTGTTCTGCATCTTCAGGGCTTCCTGTTCCGCCACAACCTTGGCCCGGATGGCTTCCTCGAAACCGTCCTCAAAGTCCAGGTTTTCAATGGCGAAGGATACCACCACGATGCCGCTCTGGGCAAGGCTGTCCCGGAGCTTGGTCTCGATGCTCTCCTGAACGGCGGTGCGGTTCTGCACCAAGTCTTCGGCTTTGTACTGGCCGATCTCGTTCTTCATGATGGATTGCATCTGGGGGATGAGGAGCTTGGACTCCACGTTGTTGATGCCGATGTTCCGGATGATGTTGGAGAGCTGGGAGCGGTCGTAGACGTAGTTGAGCTTGCTCTGAATCCCCTCCACCGTCTGGGTGTCCTTGGTGTAGGCGTTGGTGTTCATCTCATACATCTGCTCCCGGATATCCACCTCGCGGATGCTTTGGATAAAGGGGATCTTGAAGTTGAGGCCCGCCGAGAGGCTGTCGTCCACAATTTTTCCAAACTGATACTTTACGCCGATGTAGCCCTCGTTGATGACGGTGAAGGAGGAGGCTCCCACCGCCACTGCCACCACCAGGATGATCACCACGGCGAAGGTGCGGCCCAGCTTTTTGAAGGGGCTCTGGTACCGGGGGATGTTGCCCTGGTTCTGCGCGCCAAAATTGTCGTTCATTTTGAATCCTTTCTCCTGGGAGGCCGCCTGGGGCGGACCTCCGGCTGATTGCGCCGCCTGCCGGTCCCGGGGACTGCGGCTTCGGCTTTGTTTGTGTGCCGGCTGTGATATAAGTGTACCATGTCCGGCCCGGGGACACAAGGCCGGTCCTGGGCGGTTTTGGGGCGGTTTTGGGCCCTGAACGCCCCTGAGACCCAACTGATCCTCCGGATATAATCTCGTTTAATCTACCGTATTCTCTTTTATTCTTTGTTTTTCTAATGAACGATAAAATATTAACAAAAAATCTTTACTTTGGCATTGACAAGGTTCAGCTTGGGTGTTATCCTGTAAAGCAGAACTGGAGAAAGGGCTGATCACTTGAGAAAGTAACTTTATCCCAAACCTGTACGCCGGAAAAACCGGACGGGACAGAAAGGTCCCGGCCTGTTGTTTCTGTGCCGCCAGGCGGATAAAGTCTTTCTCATCTGCGGCCCTTCTTTATGTCCCGGGACCCCCTCCGGCCCCGGGAAGGGACTGTCCGTGGGAGAAAGCTCCCCTGGGCGGTCTCTGTTTTTAGGAGGAAATTTTTATGTCTCAGATATCCGTTCAGAACCTTACTTTTACCTATCCCGATTCCTGCCAGTCGGTGTTCCAGGGCCTAAACCTCTCCTTGGACACCACCTGGCGGCTGGGGCTTATCGGCCGCAACGGCCGGGGCAAAACCACTTTGCTCAGGCTTCTGTCAGGGGAACTTTCCCCCCGCGGGGACTCGGTGATTTCCTGCCCCGAAGGAACGGAGTACTTCCCCTTTCCGGTGGCGGATCCTGCACTTCCTGCCCTGGAGGCGGTAGAGGATGCGGTAGCACCTTACCGGTCCTGGGAGGCAGAGATGGAAGCCCTGATTTTAGAGGGGAGTCCCCAGGCCATGGCCCGTTACGGGGAAGTGCTGGAGCGGTACCAGACCGCCGGAGGGTACGACATCTGTCAGCGGATCCGCCGGGAGGCGGGGAAGCTGGAGCTTCGGGAGGGGGTGCTGGAACGGCCCTTTGGGGTTCTCTCCCCGGGGGAACAGGTGAAGCTGCTTCTGGTCGCCCTCCAGCTGCGCCCCGGGGGATTCCTCCTGATTGATGAACCCACCAGCCATCTGGATGCCCGGGGCCGCCGGGTGGTGGCGGAATACCTGGCCCAGGGGGGCAAGGGGTTCCTGATGGTGAGTCATGACCGGGACTTCCTGGACGCCGCCTGTGATCACATTCTGGCTTTGAATCGAACCTCGGTGGATCTTGTTCAGGGAAACTATTCCTCCTGGCAGCGGGAGAAGGATCGGGAGGATGCCCTGGAACAGGCTTTGAACCAGAAGCTGGAGAAGGAGGCTGCCCGGCTGGCCGACGCTGTCCGACGGACCTCAGGCTGGTCCGACCGGCTGGAGAAGACCAAAAAGGGCCTGGGCCAGGACAGCCAAAGCGGTCTGCGCCCTGACCGGGGGCACATTGGGGCCAAGTCCGCCAGGATGATGAAGCGGGCCAAATCCATCCAGCGCCGGCGCCAGGAAGCTCTGGAAGAGAAGCGCGGCCTCCTGAAGGACTTGGAGGAGGCGGAGGAGCTGAAGCTCCATATCCTCCCCACCCGGCGTAATTTTCTGGTCCGGGCCCAGGGGCTCACCGCCACTTGGGGGGAGGGAAGGGTCTTTGCCCCTGTGACCTTCCAGGTGGAGCCGGGGCAGCGGCTGGCTGTGACCGGGCCCAATGGCTGCGGCAAATCCACCCTTCTGGCCATGATCCTGGGAAACAAGGCGCCCAGCGCTGGGGAGATCACCGTTCCGGGGGAGCTGGTTCTCTCTTACCTTCCCCAAGATACCCGGGGGCTCCGTGGGAGCCTTGAGGACTACGGGGAGAGCCGGAGGGTGGACGGGGATCTGTTCCGGGCCATCCTCCGGAAGCTGGATTTTCCCCGGGAGCTTTTTTCCCTCCCTCTGGAAAGCTACAGCCAGGGACAGAAAAAGAAGGCGGCATTGGCCGCCAGTCTGGCGGAGCCCGCTCACCTGCTGGTGTGGGATGAGCCTCTGAATTACATTGACCTTATCTCCCGGCGCCAACTGGAAGAGGTGATTCTGGCATACGCTCCAGCCATGGTGTTTGTAGAGCATGACGCCAGGTTCGTCCGCACTGTGGCCACTCAGGTGCTGGAACTGACTCCCTGATGGCGAGAAACGGCAAAAAGGCCCTGTGCGGAACTTCCGCACAGGGCCTTTAAAGTTAATTAACTAAAGGGGTAGTATTCAAATTCCCGAGTGGTAGCAGGGGTAGAAAATTTTAATTCCTCCCATTGCTGCGTTGTAAGAGGCTTTAAAAGGGGTTGGTTATCAATTTGTTCTTTTGATATAGCAATAAAACGTGTTTCTGCGGCGGAAATGCTTCGATCCTTGCGGAAGGCAAGAATGTTATGGGAAAGAATACGTTCTCCCTCCAGCTCAGCAACTATAGGGACCATTCCTGGGAGGGTGTATCTGGTGGCGTAGGGGGTAGCAAAAGTGATACCCAGCCCAGATGCTGCAAGGCGATAGCAGGAAACAATGTTTGGGGCAATCAAAGCATGAGAAGGATGAATGTTGAAAATACTCATAAGATTGCTTACCACTCGGGCAAGGCCAGAATTCGGTTTTAAAATCACGAAATCTTGATTGTTTAAATCCGAGGAGGGAATGTAAAGGGGATTTTCCAAAGAGTTCCCTGTAAGGTCGTATTTCTGTAGAATTGGATGATGCTGAGGAATGAAGATGACAATTTTTACAGAGGAAAGGAATTCATACTGTAAATCATTGCTGATAAGCGGCATGGAGGTGAAAGCCAAGTCGATACTGCCTTTTAGCAGTTCATCTTCAAACATTGAGGAAACTTGAGGGCAAAGGTTAATATCAATTCCCGGATATTCCCGATGAAAAACTGGCAGGATGTGTGGAAGCCAGAGAGCGCTAGCAGCATAATCAGCTCCAATGAAAAGGTGCCCGCGCTTTCGTTCGGCAATTTCCTGCATTTCCTTATGAAACATTTTGTCAATAGAAAGGATACGGCTGGATTCAGCTAGGAATCGTTCTCCTGCATAGGTAAGAGTGAGAGGAATTACCGATCGATTAAATAGTTTTACACCTAACTCATCTTCGATACCGCCGATAATTCTGGTAAGGGCAGGCTGCGAAATATAAAGGGCCTGTGCAGCTTTGGATATACTTCGCAGTTCTGCGACCTTAGCAATATAATCGTATTTGGAATAAATCGTACGGCATCCCCCCTGAATTGTTTTAAGCAGGGTAAAACAGTGTGCCTGAATGACAGGCGGCAAGGTTATAGGTTTCATTGCTGTTCTGCGAAGGTTTTTGTTTTTGAGATTTTGTTGTGCTTTTAGTATAGCACAAAACAATAAATTGACAAAGAAAAGGGAAAAGAATCAAAAAAAATTAGAAAATAATCTATGTTTTATATAAATGGCACTATTTAAAGCTGTGAGATGTTGAGAAAGTTATGCAAAATTTGATATAAGTTTTATCCAGGTTTTGGCATTGGACGTTGTTGGTAAAAGGGTGTTATTCTTAAATTGAAAGACGGGTACCGGTCAAAGAAATCGTGTTGAGAGATTTAAGGGAGATTTTAAAATTGAAAAGAGAAAGAATCAAATGGCCGCAAAATGCCAAATGCGCGGTTCTTCTTACAATCCATGTTGACGGGGAGTCTCTCTATAACCGCAATGGGAAAATTTCTCCCCGGCAGGTTTCCTATGGAAGGTATGGTCCTGTGAGAGCGGTGGACAGGCTCTTGGAGATGGCCAGGGTAAAGGATATCCCTTGTTCCTATTTTGTCCCTGGACAAGTGGCTTGTCGTTATCCGGATATGGTAAAAAAGATTGATGCAATGGGTCATGAGGTAGGGTTTCATGGTTACGATCATGAAGCGGCGATGTATACAGATCGATCCACTGAGGAATGGATTGGGGTAGTGGAGCGCAGCCAAGAGGTGTTTCAGCATCTGATAGGAAAACCGGCGGTAGGATATGTGGCGACATCTTGTGATTTCCAGATAGATGCTCCTCGAATCTGGTATGAGCAACTGGGGTTTCAATATTCCAGTTCTATGCGGGGAGATGACAGACCTTACCGCTGGGATTTTGGGGAGGGAGAAACAGATTTCATCGAGATTCCGGCCCGGTGGGAGTTGGATGACTACCCGGCTTTTGTCTACAGTTATAATCCGCCCCAACCAAAGGGGCAAGATCGTATTTCCAGTTATCGTGGGGTGCTGTCAAATTGGAAACATGAATTTGATGGCTATTACGCTGCCGGCGGTTGTATGTGCTGGATGCTTCATCCGCAGGTAATTGGTATCCCTGGACGAGCCCAGATGCTGGAGGAAATAATTGATTATATGAAGGACCGGGGAGATGTATGGTTTGCTACCGGTCAGGATATTGCCCGATGGTGGAGGGAGAACAATTGAAACAGCTGCAAAGGAAGTTAGAAATGTGTTGGCCTCATGGATGCCAATCTGCCGCCATGGTGGCCGTAATGTTGGATGCGGAGTACATATGGTTGGCCATGGATAAGTTGTTTGACACTCCAAAGCATCGATCCATGGGGGAATATGGCCCCAAACGTGGAGTGGACAACATTTTAGAGGCGTTGGATTCTTACAATGTGAAAGCTACTTTTTTTGTACCTGGAATTGTGGCGGAAGCATATCCCGATGTGGTGAAACGGGTAGCGGCTAAGGGACATGAAATTGCTCTGCATGGATACAGGCATGAAGATTTTGCAAAGCTTTCTCCATGTGAACAACAGGAAGCACTCAAAAGGGGTAGAGATGTTCTGGAAAAACTACTTGGAAAAAGTCCCACCGGATTTCGCCTTCCCGAAGGCGGCTGTACAGAAGAAACCATGGGGCTAATCCAAGAAGCAGGTTTTTTGTATGATAACTCCATGTTTGACCACGATTTCCCTTATCGCACAGGAGAGGGCCTTGTAGAAATTCCCATTCGCTGGGAACTGTTGGACTTTCCTTATTTGGCGTGGGGCGGTATTTTCCCTGCGGGCAATTCCCGCATTGCCATTTATGATGATGTCTTGGACAACTGGCTGTGGGAGTTGGAGGCAAGCTGTGATATGGGTTATTGCTATGTGATTTCCTTTACTCCACAGACAGTGGGATCGCCAGGCAGAATGTTTATGGTTAATACTGTGTTGGAACGTTTAAAGCGCAAGAATGTCTGCATAGCTACAGGAGAAGAAATTAGCCGTTAC
>JAHZBJ010000004.1:27361-27885 GCA_019423445.1 Oscillospiraceae bacterium | reverse complement strand
TACGTCAAAGCAAATTTTTAATTTGCAGAGGAGGGTGAGAAGGAATGAAACAGTGGAAAAGGGACTTGTATCTGTCCGTGGGGATGTTTCTTTTCAGCGTCGGCAATATCATTTATGGAGTTTTGCTGAAAGACAAAGTGATGAAGTATACGTTGGCACGGGCAGACACATATTTGATTCTCTGGTTAAGTTGTCTTGCCCTGCTTAGTGTGCTGCTTTTCATCCGCACCATGCGCAATAGACCCCAGAGTGAGGCTCCTTCGATTTTCAATAAAACTACGGTATTTACAGCTGTTTGGACATGCGTATATGTTTTCCTTTTGGAGCAGATTGGGTTTGTCCTGGATACAATACTTTACCTTTTTGCGATGTTTGGGATTTATACCATTATTAAAAAAGGGAAATTTTGCAGCGGGAAAGAATGGATACTTAACATCGCTTTTTGGCTGGCACTGGCGATAACGGTTACTGTGGCGATTTATTTCAGTTTTAGTGTAGCCTTGGGTGCAAATCTTCCACAAGGT
>JAHZBJ010000004.1:24017-27351 GCA_019423445.1 Oscillospiraceae bacterium | reverse complement strand
GGTTCTGTCATCAATATCCGTCTTGGGTAAAAAGATGGATCCATATTAAAATCAAAACCGAAATATGAGAGGAGTATCAAGATGAAACGGATTCTGGCTATTTTGCTGACGGTTTGCTTTATTCTGGCCGCTGTAGGGTGTTCTGTAGAAACTGGAGGCGGAAGCTCCTCCGCAGCGGTAGATGAAGAAACGGGAGAAATCAATTATCCTGGAGATCAGGCTGTTACAGTGGTGGTCCCTTTTTCCGCAGGTGGTGAGCATGACCTTACAGCTCGTGCTATTGCCAATGAGATGAGTAAATGGGGCTACACCATGGTGATCCAAAATACCACTGGTGATGTGGCAACAGCGTTGGATTATTACCACAACGAAAAGAATGCCGACGGATACACGCTGTTAATGAATTCTCCAGAAGTTATGGCCTGTGCCTACGCTAATGGCACAATGTCTGAAGATATTTATAAGGATCTTATTTACTTGGGGAATTTTGTTTTTGATGCTGGAGCTATTTGCGTTAAGGCCGATGCTCCATATGACACGCTGGAAGAATTAATTGCTGCGGCTCAGGCTGCGCCTGGAACGCTTAGTTGGGCTTCGGTAGGCAGCGCTGGGAAAAACTATATGGATTCTATTGAGATTATGAACACCATTGGAGCTGAATTCAACTATGTACCGTATCCTGCTGCCAATGAGTCCCGGGCGGCCGTGCTGGGAGGACATGCGGACGTTTTTTACGCCTATGTATCTGGCGCAAAAGCTACAGTAGATAGCGGTGAGCTGAAAGTCCTTGCGGTAGCAGGGGAGGAACGGTCCCCCTACTTCCCGGATGCACCCACATGCAAAGAGCTGGGGTATGATATCACAGCTGGTCTTACCCGGTGCTGGGATGCCCATCCGGATACGGACCCTGCGATTATCGAAAAACTGACTAACGATCTTCAAGAGTGCCTAATGGCGGAGGAAACCCAAGAGGTTTTGGATGGAATGGGTCTTGCTCCCAATTGGATGACCAACGAGGAAATGCACGACTTTGCGGATCTGTGGTATGAAAATTATACTCGTCTTTACAATGAGCTGGTAGCCAGCACTGAACAGGAGAGGTAATGCATTATCTTTTGCCATTTCCTGGTTTCCGGCAGTTCTGAAAACCAGGAAACGGCAAAATCCGGCGATACGCGGGAGGAGGTTCTGAATTGTGGAAGCCTATCAAAGCATATTGGTGGGGTTAGAAACTATCATTGGTGACCCGATGGCTATTCTCTATCTTTTGATAGGAACATTTGGAGGAATGGTGTTCGGGGCGATTCCTGGACTCACTGGCGCCTTGGGTGTTACCCTAATGCTCCCCTTTACCTTTACTATGTCCGCTAGCCGTGGATTGGCGATGCTTATAGGTATTTATGTAGGTGGGGTTTCCGGCGGCCTGGTAGCATCCATTATGTTAAATATTCCCGGAAATGCTGCCGCGATTGCTACCTGCTTTGACGGGTATCCCATGGCCAAAAGCGGCCGACCATTCCGGGCGATGAGTTATGGAGCCACAGCATCCCTGATTGGAGGGCTTTTTAGTGGGATATGTCTTATCCTTTTGGCTCCAGCACTGGCTGACGTGGGTTTGATGTTTGGCACATGGGAGTTTTTTGCCCTAGGTGTTATGGGAATGTCGGTAGTAGTGAAACTGTGTAGCCGGGATATGATCAAGGGACTCATGGGGGCGGTGTTAGGGATTTGCCTTGCTATGGTAGGCAGAGATCCGCTTTCCAGTTTGTCGCGGTTCACTTTTGGAAATTATATGTTGGAAACAGGTTTTGCCAGCCTTCCGACGATGATGGGACTATTTGCGGTTACTGAGCTATTTCTTCAGGCAACCAGCTTAAAAAGCAAGGCTCCGCTGATGGGGAGCAGCGAAAGGAAAACAGTATTGCCAGCTCGCGGTGCCTTTAAAGGGCTTTGGAAAACGATAGGCATTTCCGCTGTTATAGGAACGCTTATCGGAATACTTCCTGGGGTAGGGCAGAATACGGCGGCATTGGTGGCCTACAACCAAGCGAAAGCTACCGCGAGGAATCCTGAAGAATTTGGAAAGGGGTGCCCGGCGGGTATTGTGGCTCCAGAAACAGCTAATAACGCTGTTTGCGGGGGTGCGCTGATCCCCATGCTTACGCTAGGGGTTCCTGGAGACATGATTACGGCGATCCTTATGGCTGGCCTTATTGTTCAGGGGGTAACCCCTGGACCGTTGATTTTCACTCACAATATTGAAATTGTGGGATCGGTTTATGTTTCCTATGTCCTGGCATGCCTCTTTATGTACATCTTATATATTTTGTTTTTGAGGGTTTTTATCCGGGTGTTGAGTCTGCCGATGAACTATCTATATCCAGTGATTATGGTAATGTGTATTATTGGTGCATTCACCGCAAACAATCGGGTATTTGATATCTGGGTTTTGGTACTTATGGGTGTTGCTGGGTATTTTTTGCGGAAATTTGGCATTGATTTTGCGCCGATTGTTTTAGGATATGTCCTTGGCCCTACAGTGGAAAGAAATTTTCGTACAGCTGTTGTAGCGTTTCAGGGAAATGTTTTCAGCGTTTTTACGCGTCCCATCGCAATGGTGCTGTTGCTGGTAGCAGTTTTGATGCTGGTATGGGGACCGCTTGCTAAAAAACTCCATGGAGTCAAAAAGGCAATTTGAAATTGTGGTGGTAGCACCCTGAATACAGAACTTTTTATCATTTCTTCCTGGAATCAGCCCGACACGCATGTGCCGGGCTGATTCCAGGAAGATAAAGAGAGGTAGTTATGCCTAGATTTAGAGAAATTTACGTTGCTTCGGCAGATCCTTTTCAGAGAGGAATCGAGCACGGACGTCAAGTACGAAGAGAAATTGAGCAAGTTTGTAAGGGATACCGGGAATCCTTTTTAGCGAAGGGTTATACTTGGGAAGAAGCGCAGACGCTGGCGATGGCATATGTTCCACTGCTGGAGGAAGTCATGCCGGAATTGATGGCTGAAGCAAGAGGAATTGCAGATGGGGCAGAAGTGCCGCTGTCAGTGGTGATGTTGCTGAATACCCGGTATGAGCTGTTAAAATTTCCAAAAGGTGATAACGGTCCAGGACGTGCTGAAGCAGGAGATCAGGAATGTACAGTTTATGGAGTGGAACCTACAGCTTCAGCCAACAGTGAAACGATAGTGGGACAGAATTGGGACAATGCACCTTTCATTGGAGAAAATCTCTATGTCCTTCACCTCGATGAAGGAAATGGGACCCGGATACTTGCCCTTACCGAGCCAGGGCAGCTGGTGCGAAGCGGCATGAACAGCCACG
>JAHZBJ010000004.1:737-23953 GCA_019423445.1 Oscillospiraceae bacterium | reverse complement strand
TTCAATGCCATAATTATAAAGAGGCGCAGAAAACATTGTTGGATTTTTCTCCCTGTGTTTCACTTAATTATTTGGTGGGTTCGGCAACAGACGGAACAGCGCAGCTGGTAGAGACAAATCCAGAGGAGTTTTACTGGATCCAAACCCAGGCAGGGGTATTGGGACATGGTAATGATTTTGTGGCGAATCCCAGAATTGATCGCTTCCGATGCGGTAAGGGGTATGAGGAGAGACAGTTCCGTGGGCAGCGGCTTCAGCTCCTTTTGGGAAAAGCGGCAGGGACAATTACGCCGGAATACATTATGGAATGCCTCCGGGATCATTATGGTTATCCTGCCTCAATTTGCAATCACTGCCCGGAAGATAACCTTTCAACTATTGCATCCACAATTTATTGTTTAAATCGAGGTAGGGCGTATCTCTGCAAAGGAAATCCCTGCCAAAATAATTATGAAGAGTATGTCCTTTGATTAAAAAAGAGGAAGCCTTTTGGGCTTCCTCTTTTTTCTGCGAAAAATCACTTACAAAAATTCTCCACATAGCTGTCGATGGCGGCGGCGATGGTTGCCACAGCGGATTCCCGGCCGCTTACCTCGTTGACGGCTGTGTCCTTCCCTTCCAGGTTCTTGTAGACGGTGAAGAAATGGCGCATCTCGTCAAAGATATGAGAGGGGAGCTCCTTGATATCGGTGTAGCCGTTGTATGTGGGGTCGCTCATGGGAATGGCGATGATCTTTTCGTCGTTGCGCCCGGAATCGATCATGGAAATCATGCCGATGGGATAGCACCGCACCAGGGTGAGGGGTTCCAGGGGTTCGGAGCAAAGGACCAGGACGTCCAGAGGGTCCCGGTCGTCGCCGTAGGTGCGGGGGATGAAGCCGTAGTTGGCAGGGTAGTGGGTGGAGGTGTGGAGGATCCGGTCCAGGATGATGAGGCCGGTCTCCTTGTCCAGCTCGTACTTCTTTTTGCTTCCTTTGGAGATTTCGATGACGGCGATGAAATCCTCGGGGTTGATACGCTTGGGGGAAATGTCGTGCCAGATGTTGGACATAAAGGTCAACTCCTTATTTGGTGGTTTGGGGTTGGCGCTGGAAAACCTTTTTCAGAACGGCCAGGCGCTTTTCCCGGCCGAAGTCCCCAGGGGTGCGGGCCATATTGGGGTTCCCCTCCCACCGGGGGAGGAGATCCTCCAGTTCCTGGTCGGAGAGAACCGGCAGGGGCAGGTCCGCCACGAAGCTTTCCACAAAGGCGGCAAGCTCCGGCTTCCGGGTACCCAGACGGGCGAAGAGGCGGCTGGAGAGCTGGGCCTCTTCCCGGGCCGCCGTTTCGATGAACTGAGGGAGAAAGACGGCGCAGGCCTCCCCGTGGGGGATGCCGTACTCCTCGCTGAGGACGTACCCCATGGTGTGGGGGAAGCAGAGACCGGGACCATTGAAGGCAAGTCCCGCGTAAATGCTTCCCAGATAGAGCTTCTGACGCTGGTCGCTGTCGGGGAGGCTCTCCGGCTCCTGGATGGCCCGGAGGGCGGGGATCAGCAGCAGCAGCGCTTCCACGGCGCAGGCCCGGCTGATGGGGTCGCTGGATTTGGCAAAATAGCTCTCCACCGAGTGGCAGACGGCGTCCAGGGCGGTGCTGATGGTGAAGCGCCGGGGGAGGGTGGCGGTGTAACGCCTGGGGTCCCCCAGGGAAAGCTTGGCGTAAAGGTCGGGGTAGGAGATACTCTTTTTCCGCCCGGTTTCGTCGTCGGTGAGGACCGAAACCTTGGTCACCTCGCTGCCGGTGCCGGCGGTGGTCCCCACCAGGGCAAAGGGGAGAGCGGGGTTGGGATGGGGGGAGTAGATGTCCCGGGGAGCCAGCTGAGGGTTGGCGGCATATACCGCCGCCGCCTTGGCAGCGTCCAGGGGAGAACCTCCCCCGATGCCGATGAGGAAATCAGCACCGAAATCCCGGGCCGCCTGACCGGCGGCAAGGCAGCTGGAAAGAAGAGGATTCTGGCCGATGCCATCAAAAACTGCCCATGGGATCCCGTGGCGGTCCAGGGCGGCGGTGACGTCGTCTAAAGCGCCGGAGAGGCGGGCGCTGCTTTTTCCGGTGACCAAAAGGCACCGGGTACCCAGCTCCGCCAACAGTCCGCTGTTTTGCTCCACCACATGATCCCCTACCAGCATCCGGGCCGGCATAAAAAAGCTGAAATCCATGGGCTTTTCCTCCTGTTTTTCCTCTGCGGCCTTCCCTTATGAGGAAGGCAGTTTCTGTCCGGGAGCTTCCCGGGACCCCCAGGTCCTTTTGGAAAGAGACGCAGGGAGTCCTGTGCGACTATCAGTATACCACGGAAGAGGGAAAAAAGACAAGGATGCAAGGGGGAAAAGGTCATCCTGCCGCCAGCCGGCGAAGACGCCCCAGGGCCCCGGAGATGCGGCGGCTCACAGCAGAGGGGGAGATTCCCATGACCTCTGCCGCCTGGGTCATGGTAAGGCCCCGGCCATAATACAGTTCCACCGCTTCCCGTTGGGCGGGGGTGAGGCAATACGCCAAGCCGTAGGCCAGCAGCCGCCGCTGGAGTTCCCGGCGGCTGTCGGTGCCGCCGGAAGCTTCCGGCGCAGGGATGGAGTGGAAGCCCTCCAGCTGGAGGGTCCGCTTTTTGGGTTGGGCCAGAGGCCCGCAGTCCGCCCTACGCATAATAGTCCCTCAGATACCGGGACAGGCTCCGAAGGTCCGCAAGCTCCAGAGCCATCACCTCTACCCTGCGCTGCAGGTCCAGAGCAGCTTCTCCCCGGGCTGTCCGGAGTTCCCTCCGGAGTTGAGCCAGCCGCTGGGTCAGCTTTTCCGCCGATTCCTGATATTCCTCCGCCAGTTGCCGCAAATTCATGTTGTCTGTTCCTCCGTTTTTGTCTTTCTGACAGGCCTCCCGCCTCTGGAAAGGGCGGCGGCCTACGGCCTTTCTCCGGGACGGGGCACCCAAAGAAAAGAACAAATGTTCTAATTCCAGAGTAACACAGGGGTTGCCCCCTGTCAATGGCGGCTGCCATAAGTGTCCCAAAGATGGTACAGATGCCGCCGGCGGGAGAGAACGCCATTGTTTTGGGAAAGGGGGATCATTACAATAGAAAGGAAGGGAGGGAAGGGCATGTTTTCTCAATGGCTCCGTGAGAACCGCCGTGGGCTGGGGTTGACCCAAAGGGAGATGGCTCCTTTGGTGGGACTCAGCCCCAGCGCCCTGGGGATGTATGAACAAGGGAGAAGGGTGCCCGGCAGAAAGGCGGCAAAAAGACTCCGGGAGTTTTTTGCCGCCCAGGGCCGGGAGATGCCGGCGCCGCCTTCGGTGCCTGTACCATCGGAACAGGCCCTTTTGGAAAAGGAGCTCCGGCGGCTGTTAAAGGAAGATTCCGGCCCCGGCAGATGAACCTGGGGGACTGGGCTGGGCAATGGCCCCGGTAGGCAGGATGGAAACAGAAAAGCCCTCAGGAAAGCAAAAAAGGTCTGGAACCCCGTTGAGGGTTCCAGACCATAGAAGCCGGCGGCGAAGCGTTTACACCCCGAACAGGAGGTCGCCGTAGGTGGGGAAGGGCCAGCACTCCTTGCCCACCAGCAGTTCCAGCTGGTCGGCGGGTTCCCGGAGACGGGCCATTGCCTCCACAACGGTGTTCCGGTAATAAAGGGCCAGGTCTTCTTCATCCCCTTCGTGTTCCGCGGCTCCGGCGATGGCCGTTTCCAAAGCGCCGGTTCCACGGTACAGCTGATCCCGGAGAGAAGTGAGGCGGCTGATCAAATCCGCGTCCATCTCACAGGAGACGCCGGGGACGGCGGCCATCCGGGCGGTGGCGGCTTCGCTTACCTCCTGGATGTACCGGGTGACGGCGGGGAGGATCTCCCGCCGGGCCATATCCAGCATGGTGAGGGCTTCAATGCGCACCGTTTTGCAGTAGTTTTCCAGCATGATCCCGCACCGGGAGGACAGCTCCGCCTGGGAGAAGATTCGGTGCCGGGCAAAGAGGTCCAGGTTTTTCTGGGAGCGGAAGTGGGGCAGGGCCTGGGCGGCGGAGGGGAGATTGGCAAGGCCCCGCCGGGCGGCTTCCACCGGCCAGGAGGAGGAATAGCCGTCACCGTTGAAGATAATCCGGCTGTGGCGGTCCATGGTCTCCTTCACCAGGGCGGTGACGGCGGCAGTGAGGTCCGAAGCCCCCTCCAGCTTCCCGGCAAATTCCTCCAGCTGATCCGCCACCACTGTGTTCAGGACAATGTTGGGACCGGCCACCGACAAAGAGGAACCGGGCATCCGGAACTCGAACTTGTTGCCGGTAAAGGCAAAGGGGCTGGTACGGTTGCGGTCGGTGTTGTCCTTGGGGAAGTGGGGAAGCACCGGGACTCCGGTCTCCATCAGGGTACCGGGGGCTCCGGCAAAGGAGGTGCCCTTCTGGATGGCTTCCAGGACGCCGGTGAGCTCATCCCCCAGGAAGATGGATACAATGGCGGGAGGCGCCTCGCTGGCCCCCAGACGGTGGTCGTTGCCGGCGGTGGCAGCCGAGACCCGGAGAAGATCCTGGTATTCGTCCACCCCGGCGATTACGGCGCAGAGGAAGAGCAGGAACCGGATGTTGTCTTTGGGGGAACGGCCGGGATCCAAAAGGTTTTCCCCGGTGTCGGTGGAAAGGGACCAGTTGTTGTGCTTGCCGCTGCCGTTGACCCCGGCGAAGGGCTTTTCGTGGAGGAGACAGGCCAGGCCGTGGCGGCCGGCAACCTTTTTCAGCAGCTCCATGGTGAGCTGGTTGTGGTCGGCGGCGGTGTTGGCGTCGGTGAATACCGGGGCCAGCTCATGCTGGGCCGGGGCCACTTCGTTGTGCTCCGTTTTGGCGGGGATCCCCAGTTTCCACAGCTCCTGGTCCAGGTCGGCCATGAATTCTTTGACCCGGGGGCGGATGGCGCCGAAGTAGTGGTCTTCCAGTTCCTGGCCCTTGGGAGCCCGGGCGCCGAAAAGGGTGCGCCCGGTGTAGAGAAGGTCGGGACGCCGGAGGAAAAGCTCCTGATCCACCAGGAAATATTCCTGTTCCGAGCCCACAGTGGCGGTGACCCGCCGGATGGAAGTGTCCCCCAGAATGGCAAGGATCTTGAGGGCCGCCTGGTTCAGGGCCTCCATGGACCGCAGAAGGGGGGCTTTTTTGTCCAGAACCTCCCCGGTGTAGGAGTAGAAAGCGGTGGGGATGTAGAGGGTGGAGTCCTTGACAAAGGCGGGGCTGGTGGGATCCCAGGCGGTGTAGCCCCGGGCCTCAAAGGTAGCCCGCAGTCCTCCCGAGGGGAAGGAGGAGGCGTCGGGTTCCCCCTTGATCAGCTCCTTGCCGGAGAACTCCATCAGGACCCGGCCATCTCCGGTGGGGCGGATGAAGCTGTCATGCTTCTCGGCGGTGATGCCGGTCATGGGCTGGAACCAGTGGGTAAAATGGGTGGCACCCTTTTCCAGGGCCCAGTCCTTCATAGCCCCGGCCACCACGTCGGCGATGGCCCTGTCCATGCTGACTCCTTCCGCAATGGAACGCTTCATGGCCCTGTAGGTGTCATGGGGGAGCCGTTCCCGCATCACCGCGTCGGAAAAGACCATGCTGCCAAACAGTTGGGATACCTTGCACATATGTCAAACCTCCTTTTACGATGCCTGTCTCCTTGGGGGAGCTTGGGAAAAAACAAAAAAGACGCCGGGGCCCGGGGGCCCGCAGCGTCTTTGCTGTTCTCCATGTGGCCCAGTATATCCTTCGCTGGGGGAAAATGTCAACGGGGAAAAAATGATTTTTCCATTTTTTACAAAACCGCGTCGGAGAAGCGAAATTTTTTTGCTTTTCCGCCCAATCCCCGTTCTGCCGCAGGGATGAAAGGCCTAACAGAGGTTCTGGCTGTTGACACCGGCGGCTTTCACGGATTATAATATGGGGCATGGAACAAAGGAGTTCACCCAAGGGCGTATTTCGCCCTGGGTGGGCTCCTTTCTTTTTTTGAAAGGCAAACCAGAGGGAGGATGACTATGGAAGGGAAAAGCCGTTTCCCCAGGGAGGGGGAGGTCCGCATCCCGTCAGGATGCGCCATTTCCGGGATCTTTTCCAGATCGGGGGAGACCATCGGAGGCGGAGAGATAATCCGTTCTATCGCCGTGATGCACGACCGGAGCAACGGCCTGGGAGGGGGATTTGCCGGCTACGGGATCTACCCCCAATACGCCGATCTCTACGCCTTCCACATCTTTTTTGACGATTACGAGGCCAAGGCGGAGTGCGAGAAATTTCTGGAGAAACGGTTCGATGTGGTGAACCTCTCCAAGATTCCGGTGCGGAAGACCCCAAGAGTCACCGGCGAGCCCCTGATCTGGCGGTACTTTGTCACCCCCCTCCCTACCTGTCTGGCGGACAGCCACCTGGACGAGGAGGAATTCACCGCCGCCAGTGTATTCCGCATCAACACCACCATCCCCGGGGCCTATGTTTTTTCCAGCGGGAAGAACATGGGGGTCTTCAAAGGGGTGGGTTACCCTGAGGACATCGGGGAGTATTACCGTTTGGAGGAGTACGGGGGTTACTGCTGGACCGCCCATGGCCGTTATCCCACCAACCCCCCCGGGTGGTGGGGAGGAGCCCATCCCTTCTCCCTCCTGGACCGCACCGTAGTCCACAACGGGGAGATCACTTCCTACGACGCCAACCGCCGGTACATGGAGATGTACGGCTACCGGTGCACCCTGATGACCGATACCGAGGTGATCACCTACATCTTCGACTATCTCCAGCGGAAAGAGGGTCTGACCCTGGAGGAGGCCGCCCGGGTGGTGGCGGCGCCTTTCTGGAGCACCATCGAAGCCATGGAACCGGAGGAAGCAAAACTCTGCACCTACCTGCGCAGCCGCTACGCCAGCCTGCTGGTGACGGGACCCTTCTCCATCCTCCTGGGTTTTACCGGGGGGATCATGGCCCTCAACGACCGGCTGAAGCTCCGGAGCATGGTGGTGGGGGAGCGGGGAGACCGGGTTTACATCGCCAGCGAGGAATGCGCCATCCGGGAGGTGGAGCCGGAGCTGGACCGGCTCTGGGCCCCCAGGGGCGGAGAACCTGTGATTTACACCCTGGACCGCCTGCCCAAGCCTCAATTTCAGAATCCCGCCGAAGGAGGAGAAGGATAAATGCCCAATGTACGTTATCTCGCACCAGCCTTTCAGGTGATGCGAAATCCCAGCCGGTGCACCGCCTGCGGGCTGTGCATCGGCCAATGCCCCAACCAGGTCCACCGGCGGGACGCAGCGGGACAGATCACCGCCGATGACAGCCTCTGTGTCAACTGTCAGCGGTGCGTGGCCCTCTGCCCCACCGGCGCCCTGGGGATCCGCCCCAATGAAAACCGCATCCGCAGCAATTCCAACTGGGACGCCGAATCCGTCGCCGATATCTACCGCCAGGCGGAAACCGGCGGTGTGCTGCTTTCCTCTATGGGGAGCCCCAGCCGCCTTCCGGTATATTGGGACCGGATCCTCATCAACGCAAGCCAGGTGACCAACCCGTCCATCGACCCCCTCCGGGAACCCATGGAGACCAGAACCTTTCTGGGGGCCAGAAGCGGGCCTCCCCGCCGGGACCAGACAGGAAAGCTGGTGCCGGATCTCCGTCCCCGGCTGGAACTCCAGGTGCCGGTGATGTTCGCCGCCATGTCCTACGGATCGGTGAGCTACAACGCCCACGCCAGCCTCGCCCGGGCCGCCCGGGAGCTGGGAATCTATTGGAATACCGGGGAGGGGGGCCTCCACCGGGATTTCTACCAATACGGCCCCAACACCATTGTTCAGGTGGCGTCGGGGCGGTTTGGGGTTCATCCCGGCTACCTCAAAGCCGGCGCCGCCATTGAGATCAAAATGGGCCAGGGGGCCAAGCCGGGGATCGGCGGACACCTCCCTGGTGCCAAAATTGTGGGGGACGTCTCCCGGACCCGGATGATCCCCGAGGGGGCGGACGCCATCAGCCCGGCTCCCCACCACGACATCTATTCCATTGAGGATCTGCGTCAGCTGGTTTCCTCTCTCAAGGAGGCCACCGATTACCAAAAGCCGGTGCTGGTGAAGGTGGCGGCGGTTCACAATATCGCGGCTATCGCCAGCGGCATCGCCCGAAGCGGTGCCGATATCATCGTCCTGGACGGCTTCCGGGGCGGCACCGGAGCCGCCCCCGCCCGGATCCGGGACAATGTGGGGATTCCCATTGAGCTGGCTCTGGCCAGCGTGGACCAACGGCTGCGCCAGGAGGGGATCCGTGGAGAGGTATCCCTGGTGGCAGGGGGGAGTATCCGCTCCTCCGCCGACGTGGTGAAGGCCATCGCCCTGGGGGCGGATGCCGTTTACATCGGCACTGCGGCCCTGCTGGCTCTGGGATGCCACCTCTGCCGCAGCTGCCAGAGCGGACGGTGCGCCTGGGGCATCGCCACCCAGCGCCCCGATCTGGTGGACCGCCTGGACCCTGAGGAGGGGAGCCGGCGGCTGGTAAACCTGGTTACTGCCTGGCGCCGGGAGATGGAGGAGATGATGGGAGGTATGGGCATCAATTCCATTGAGGCCCTCCGGGGCAACCGGCTGATGCTCCGGGGCGTGGGGATGACCCAGAAGGAATTGGAGATTCTGGGGATCCAGCACGCGGGAGAATAAAAGCGGTAGCCGGCCGCAGGGAGGGATTCTATGACAATCGACGCCAAGGGGCTCCATTATCGGGAGCTCAACGAAAAGATACGGGAAGCCTGGGGGGAGGACCTCCAGGTGAAGAATTGCAACGGCCAGCGGTATATCGCCGCGGGGATGCCCCAGGGAAAGCTGGAGATCCACGGGACTCCCGGCAACGCCCTGGGAGCGTATCTGGACGGCGGGGAACTGGTGGTCCGGGGCAACGGCCAGGACGCAGTGGGGGACACAATGAATGGAGGAAGCATCATCATCCACGGCGGCTGCGGCGACGGCCTGGGCTACGGGATGCGGGGAGGCGTCATCCTGGTCCGGGACAGCGTGGGCTACCGCGCAGGGATCCATATGAAATCCTATGGGGAACGGGTGCCGGTTTTGGTGATCGGCGGCGGCGCCGGAAGCTTTCTGGGGGAGTACCAGGCCGGGGGACGGATCCTGGTGCTGGGGATAGGTTTTGGAGGCAGGCTGCCGGTGGGGCGGTTCTGCGGCACTGGGATGCACGGGGGCAAGATCCTTCTGCGCAGCGACAGCCTTCCCTTTGATTTGCCAGAGCAGGTATCCGCCAGGGCTGCGGAGCAGGAGGACCTGGAGGAGTTCCGCCCGTATGTCCGGGCCTACTGCGGGGCGTTTGGAGGGTCGCCGCAGGAGCTGCTCCAGGGGAGCTTCTACCTTCTCACCCCCAATACCAGCAACCCGTACCGCCAGCTTTATACCCCCAAATAACCCATGAAAAACAAGAGCCGCCGAACCATGTGAAGGCATGGTCCGGCGGCTCTTATTGATTCAGAGGGGCCAGGTTCTTAAAGCTTCTCAAAAAATTCCGCGCCCTTTTTGCAGATGGGGCAGACATAGTCCGGGGGGAGTTCCTCAGCATCCAGGATGTAACCGCAGATCTTGCACCGCCATCCCCTGGCCTTGGGAGCCCCGGCGTCGGGAGCCTTGGGCTCCTCGGCCTGATAGCTGGAGGCTTTGGGGGGCGTCCGGCCGTTCTTCACAGCGTGGTAGTAGGAGTAGGTCATGGGCTCGTCCTGGGACAGGGTTTCGGCTTCCTCCACCTGGGCGAGGAAAAGGTAGTGGGTGCCGGCGTCCATCCGGTCCAGAACCCGGCAGGCGAAGCGGGCGGTCATATGCCCGGGGAGCCAGGGAAGGCCGTTTTGATCCTGGTGGACTTCATACCCCTGGAACTTGTCCACCTCCCGGCTGGACTGGAAGCCAAAGCGGCCGATCAGCTCCATGGGGGTGTCCTGGGTCAGCACTGTGGCGGCAAACACCCCGGAATTCAAAATGGCCTGGGTGGTGCGGTTGTCTTTGTGGATGGCCAGCATCACCTTGGGGGGCTCCGCCGTCACCTGGGTCAGGGTGTTCACAACACAACCCGCAGCGCCCTCCTCGTCCTTGGAGGTGATGATATAAAGACCGTAGTTCATCTTGAAAAATGCTTTTAAATCCATCATGGAAGTTCCTCCTTTCCCGGGACCGAAACAGTCCGGCAAAAAACGACAAAATAAGAATAATTCTTGTTTTTATTATATCCAGAAAAGGACACTTCTGTCAATGGGCAGTGGGAAATTTTTGGGATTTTTCAGGCAAAAATAGGTTTTTGAAGCTGAAGGGAGGCCGGCGGGAGGGGTGGTTCTTCGGACTTAGCTGCCAAAAACCCAGGGCGCTCCGTTTTGGGGGCGCCCCGGGTTTTGCTGAATTTCTTGGAGATCAGCTCTGGGAAGAGCTTTGGGCAGCTTCTTCAGGGGTGTAGGTTGCCCAATGGAAGTAGCGGTACCCCAGGGGGGAAGCTGTCACCCCGGTGAGGCCGGGGGCGGTGAGCACGGTTTCCCGGTACTGCCACAGGGGCACCGCCGGCGCCTCCCCAGCCACCAGGAGCTGTTCTATGGCGTGGAGGATCTCCATCCGGGTCTCAGGGATCACCAGGGCTTCCTCCTCTTGCTCCCCGTCCTGGGAGGCGGCTTCCGAAGAAGCCTGGGAGGTCTCTCCGCTGCCGTCTTCGGGGGTCTCCGCCGTCTCCGGGGCAGTCCAGGAGGCTTCCAGAAGGGCGTCATAGTCCTCGCTGGCGAAGCCGCTGTAGTTGGCCGCGGTGTCAGTTCCCCAGCTGTCCAGATAGGCGGAGGGGTCCAGGCGGTAACCCACCAGGCCGCCCCGGGCCATGGACCAGTTCTCACCGGCCAGGGCTTCCTGGAATTCCTGGGTGGGGAGGGCGTTGATAACCATATCGATGCCCAGGTTTTCCGCCAGCATCTCCTGGACCAGCTGGGCGGCTTCCTCGTGAAGGTTCAGGTCGGACTTGTTCACCAGGAGAGTGAACTGGGGGAACCCGGCGCCGCCGGGGTAACCAGCTTCCGCCAGCATCTCCTGGGCTTTGGCGATGTTCCCCTGGGTGTCCCGGCTGATGGGAGGCTCCACCTGGGAGAAGTCCTTCCCGGCCAAAGAGTCGGGGATACCATCGGGAACCAAACCGAAGGCCGGAGCCAGGTCGGTCCCCATGGCCTGGGCCAGGGCATCCCGGTCGATGGCCAGGGAGATGGCCTGGCGCACCAGAGGATTGTCAAAGGGAGCCTTGGCGCAGTTGAAATAATAATAGTATACCCCGGCTCTGGGGAGCTGGGTCAGGGTGCCGGCCTCCTCCTGGGCGGAACGCTCCAGCCCGGGGACAGAGCTGGCGTACTGGATCCGTCCGGCGGTAAAGTCGGTGTACACCGCCTGGGTGTCGCCGGAGAGAATGAAATTGAGGAAGGTGGAGCCGGGCTCCTGGGAATCCCAGTGCTGGTCGTTCCACACCAGGGAAAGGTTCCGGTCGTGGTTCCATTCCTTAAGCATATACCGCCCGTTGCCGATGCAGGTAGCGGAGGACTGGGTCCAGGTGTCGGGGTTGGCCTCCACCACATCCTGGCGGACGGGACAGTAGGCGGGGAGGGTCAGGAGGGAGAGGAAGTCGGGACAGGGACCCTCCAGGGTCACCTTAAGGGTGGATTCATCCACAACTTCGATGCCCAGATCTTCCGCCGACAGGGTGTGCTCTATGGCCGAGGACCCGTCCTCCTGCTGGGTGAGGACCCCCTCCCGGAAGGCTTGGGCGTTGTGGATGGGATAGAGCTGGTAGGCGTTGGGGGAGCTGCCGTTGGGGTCCAGCACCCGCTGCCAAGCATAGAAGAAGTCCTGTGCCTTTACCGGCTGGCCGTCGGACCATACTGCCCCTTCCCGGATGGTAAAGGTATAAACCGGAAGCCCTTCGTCGTTTTCCTCCACCGTCCAGCTTTCAGCGGCGGCAGCCACCGGCTCCAGATTCTGGTTCATGGCTGTCAGCCCCTCAAAAAGGTGGAGGGCATAGCTTCCACCGTCATCGGCGGTGACAAAGGCCGGATCGATGGAGGAGGGTTCGCCCCCCAGGTGGATATTCAGGGTCAGGGAGCTGTCGTCGGTGGCGCCGGTGCCCTGGGGTTCCGGTACCTCCTCCTGGGAGGAACAGCCAGCGGCGGCCCAGACCATCAGCGCGGCCGTCAGCACGGCCAGGATGCGTTTCATCAAAAGAACTCCTCCTTATAAAACGCCCGGCGGCGGAAGAGCCGCGGGCTTGCCTGTTTTTGGGGCGGGCCTGTCCACAGGAAGGACCCGCCGGAAAGATATGCTCCTATTTTAACCAAAAACGGCGGTTTTTGAAAGGGGCTGGGGCAAATTTTTCCCTGGGCTGGAAATATTTTTTAGCCCGGTATCGTTTTATCAAAGGCTGGGGAAAACCACGGCCCATTCTCAGGCGGGGCTGTTAGACGTGGCCCTCCTTGGAAGTGGCCCGGCGCAAAACTTTCCCGGGCCGATCCGGCTTTTGTTCATATCCCTGTAAAAAAGAGAGGTTACAATGGAGCAGGTTTTTACGGGACCTATGAAAAACCTGGGTAAAGGAATGGAAAAGGTTTGAACTCCTGGGCAATTTGCGGTATACTTACACTATGTCTGGGAAAATGCCCATTTAGGGAGAAAGAAGGAGCCCGCCCTTGGAGATTTACTTTGACAACAGCGCTACCACCCGGGTCAGTCCCGAGGCGGCCCAGTGTGCCCTGGAGATGATGACGGAAGAATATGGAAATCCGTCCTCCCTCCACCGCCGGGGTTTCCTGGCGGAGCAGGCTCTGACCCAGGCCCGGGAGGAAATCGCCCGGATTCTGGGCGCCGACCGGGAGGAGGTCACCTTCACCTCCTGCGGCAGCGAGGGGAACAACCTGGCGGTGCTGGGAGGCGCTTTGGCGGCCCGGCGCCGGGGAAACCGGGTGGTCTCCACCGCGGCGGAGCACGAATCGGTGCTGGCTCCGGTGCACCGCCTGGAGGAACTGGGCTTCGAAACGGTGCTGGTCCGGCCGGGCCCTGGAGGCTGTGTGGATCCGGAAGAGATGGCGGCGGCGGTGGATGAAAAGACGGTGCTGCTGTCGGTGATGCATGTCAACAGCGAAACAGGGGCGGTAAACGACATCCGGGCCATTGCCCGGGCGGCCCGGCGGAAGAACCCCCGGCTGCTGATCCACAGCGACTGTGTCCAAAGCTTCTGCAAGCTTCCGGTGTCTCCCAAGAGCTGGGGAGTGGATTTTATCACCGTCAGCGGCCATAAGATCCACGCCCCCAAGGGCATCGGCGCCCTGTACGCCGCCAAAGGGAGCCGGGTGCAGCCTTTGTACTACGGCTCCGGCCAGGAACGGGGCCTCCACCCCGGCACCGAAAACACCCCCGGCGCCTGCGCCTTCGGCCTGGCGGCGCGGCGGATGTGGGAGGACCGGGAGGAGAATATGGCTCGGTTCCGGGTTCTTCGGGAGCATCTGTTAAAAAATTTGGAAAACCTTTCAGGAGTGTGCATCAATTCCCCCCCTGAGGGAGCACCTTATATAGTGAACCTCTCCCTTCCCGGCATCCCGTCCGAGGTGATGATCCATTACCTGGAACGCCGGGAGATCTACGTCTCCGGCGGTTCCGCCTGCGCCAAAGGGGCCAGAAGCCATGTCCTCATGGCCATGGGCCTTACAGGGGACCGGGTGGATGGCGCCCTGCGGGTCAGCTTTTGCCGGGAGAACACCCCGGAAGAGGTGGACGAGTTCTGCCGCCAGCTGAGCCGGGGGCTGGAGGAACTGGCCAGGAAATAAAACGGCGGCCCGGGGCCGGCGTCGAGGAGTGAAGAGAGACCCCATGAAAGAAATCGTCCTGCTCAAATGCGGGGAGATGGTCCTCAAGGGCCTGAACCGCAGCAGCTTTGAGGATGTCATGATCAAAAACGCCAGACGGCGTCTGGAAGACCTGGGAAAATTCCACATCTGGAAGAGCCAGTCCACCGTCTATGTGGAGCCCCTCTCGGAGGAGACCGAGATGGATCGGGTGGTGGCCCGGCTTCAAACGGTGTTTGGGGTGGCGGCCCTCTGCCCCGCCCTGGTGGTTCCCAAGGATTGGGAGGCCATCTGCGCCGCCGCTCCGGACTACCTCCGGGACGATCTGGCGGGGGCCAAAACCTTCAAGGTGAACGCCAAGCGCAGTGATAAGAGCTTCCCCATGAAGTCCCCGGAGATCTGCCGGGAGCTGGGGGGGATTCTTCTGTCCCGGTTCCACCACCTCCGGGTGGATGTGGAAAACCCGGAAGTCACCGTGACGGTGGAAATCCGGGAAAAGGACGCCTATATTCATAAGAACCAGCTCCCCGGCGCCGGGGGGATCCCGGTGGGGACCGGAGGCAAAGCGGCCCTCCTCCTGTCAGGAGGGATCGACAGCCCCGTAGCTGGCTACATGATGGCCAAGCGCGGGCTGGAACTCATTGCTGTCCACTTCGCCAGCCCTCCCTACACCAGCGACCGGGCCCGGCAAAAGGTTATCACCCTGGGGGAGAAGCTCCTCCCCTACACCGGGCGCATCCGCCTCTTTGTGGTGCCCTTTACCGAAATCCAGGAACAGCTGAAGGACCGGGGACCGGAGGAGTATTTCACCCTTCTGATGCGCCGGGCCATGATGCGGGTGGCGGAGAAGATCGCCCTTCGGGAGGGCTGCGGGGGCCTGGTCACCGGGGAAAGCGTGGGCCAGGTGGCCAGCCAGACCCTCCAGGCCATTGGGGTCACCGACTGTGTTACCAGCCTGCCGGTGCTCCGTCCCGCCATCGGCATGGACAAGAGCGAGATTGTGGCCATTGCCCGGAAGATCGACACCTTTGATACCTCTATTCTTCCTTACGAGGATTGCTGCACCGTCTTTACCCCCCGCCATCCCAAGACCCGGCCCCGGCCGGAGGAGGTGGCCAGGGTGGAGGAAGCGGTGGGACTGGATCCCGCCCTTCTGGACCGGGCCGCAGAGGAGGCCGAACTCATCGTTCTTTCCAGCCGCTACCGGGGCTGACAAGACGCAAACCCAAGACTGACAGGAGGACCCAAAAGTTCCATGAAAGCTGAGATCATCGGAATTGGAAACCAAAGCCTGTATCAGAATTTCTTTGAAGCCTGCTGCGAATACCTCCAGCGGGAGCTTTCCAGCCTGGGGATCGGGGTGGGCAGCCGCCGTCTGGTGCCTGGGCAGTCCCAGGAAGTGTTTGACCGCCTTCGGGAGGCGTCCCGCCAGGGGGACCTGGTGGTGGTGCTGCCTGCGGCGGAGCCGGGAGCCGCTCAGGCGGCGGCCCAGGCCATTGCCGCCGGCCTGGGGTTGGAGATCCGGAGCGATCCCGCCCTGGAAGGACAGCTGGCCCAGCGGGCCGCCCGCCAGGGAAAGGATTACAGCCGGGAAGAGCTGGCAGCCTTTGCCGGAACTCCGGCAGGCAGCCTTTCCATCCCCAATCCTACAGGGATGATCCAAGGGTATGCCATCCGGGCCCAGAAGCAGCTGATGCTGGTGCTCCCAGGGGTTCCCAGCGAGCTGGCAGTCTGCTTTTCGGGTTCCGTGCGGCGCCTGCTGGAGGGCCTGGGGGGAAGCGCTTCGGCGCAGCGGACTTTAAGGGCGGTGGAGCTGGGGGAAACCTCTCTCCGGGATCAGCTGGCTCCGTTGCTGCGTTCAGACAACCCCAAGCTTACCCTCCACAGCCGTGGAAACGAGTGTGAGATCCACATTTCCGCCACAGGGGCCACCCGGGCCGAAGCCCAGGCCGCCTGCGACGCTATGGCCCGCCAGGTGGAAACCTGTCTGGGGGCCTATCTTACCAGCGGCCAGGGGGAACCCCTGGGACAGCAGGTGGCTCGCCTGTTCCAAAAGCACGGTCTGACCCTGGCCGTGGCGGAGGCGGGGACAGCGGGACTTCTGGCGGAGGCCATCAAGGAAGGCCAGGCTGGCCTGGATGGCGCCAAGGTGTTGGCAGGCGGGATGAATCTTGCCGCCGACGCTCAGAAGACGGAGCGTTTGGGAGTCTCCAAAAAGCTCATTGCCGAAGCGGGAGGGGTCAGCCGCCGGGTGACGGCGGCCATGGCCGCCGCGGTCCGGCAGAAGGGCAAGGCCAGCCTTGGAGCGGCCATCACCTGCCGTCCCCAGGCCCGGGAAGGAAAGGAAGCCGGGCTCCTGTATGTGGCCATTACCGACGGGCGCCAGGTCTGGGCCAAGAAGGTGCTGCTGCCGGAGGGCGCCGACGCTGATGACCTGCGTTCCGCCGCCTGTCTTCAGGCCCTGAACATGCTGCGGCTCTATGCGCAGCAGTATCCGGAACCTCTTCCCGGCGGTGTGGCTATGTCCCATGCCGTGCCTGGAAAAGGAGGAGCCGCAGGGATTGCCGCCGCTGTTTCCGGGCTGCTGCCCAAAGGAAAAAAGAACAGCAAAAAAACAGGGACTCAGCCCAGAAACGGGGGAAGCCCCCGGGAAAATCACGAAAAGGAATCGAAAGAAATGAATCTGATCCAGAAGATACGCTATAGGAAGTTGGAGAAATCCGATATCACCAGGCTGGTGATTTTGTGCGTTTCCCTGTTGGTGTTTATCGGCTGTATGGTCTACATCGGCAGCGTCTTCCTGGAATCTCACCGGAACAAGGGTCTGGTGGCAGACCAGCAGTCCGCTTACAGCAACAGCAACATCCGCCCCGAGGACGTAGATGGCTACCCGGATGACTACCTGCCGAAGTTTGCAGCTCTTTACGCCCAGAATCCCGATGTGGCCGGCTGGATCAAGATTGACGGCACCAAATACCTGGATATGGTAGTGGTCCAGACCACCGACAATGATTATTACGAGCGCCGGGACTTCACCCGGGCGGACAATAACCACGGTGTGGCCTTTGTGGACTACCGTGTGGCCCAGAAGGAACCCAGCACCAACACCATTATTTATGCCCACAACATGAACGACGGTCAGATGTTCGGGGAACTCCTCAACTACAAGTCCCTGGAGTACTACCGCCAGCACCCCCTCATTAGCTATGACAGTGTTTACTATGAGGGAATGTACAAGATCTTCGGGGTGGTCATCTGCAAGAAGGACGACCCGGACTTCCTCTATCACAACTTCATTGAGAAGCTCAATGACCAGGAGATGGTGGAGTTTGTCAACAAGATCCGGGAGCGCTCCATCATCAACACCAAGGTGGATGTCCGTACCGATGACAAACTTCTGACCCTTTCCACCTGCGACTATTCCTTCAAGAGCGATACCGGTGAACGTATCGCCCGGTTTGTGGTCTTTGCCCGGAAGGTCCGGGACGGGGAGTCCACCGAAGTGGATACCGCCGGGGCCACCATCAACACCAACCCTGTGATGCCTCAGGAGTGGTACGACTACCTGAAGAAGCAGCAGGAAGAAGAATTGAAGCGCCAGCAGGAGGAGGCCGCCGCTCTGGCCGCCAACAAGTGGCTTACTGAGGACGAGAAGGCCACCCTCAGCGCTGAGGAGCAGCAGACCCTGGCCCAGAAGCGGGAGGAGCTGGCCCAGCTCTATCTGACCTACGATGAGCGCGAGGAACTGGATCTGGACACCATGCTCTACTATATCGAGCGCCGGCAGGAGGACTTCGCCCTCTTCTTGGACAGCGAGGAGAGCGGATACTCTCTGAGCAAACGGATCAGCCTCAGCGAGGAGCGCCGCCAGATGGCGGAGGACGCGGGTCTCACCAATTCCGAGATCCGGGAAGCCGGCAGCTGGGAAAAGATCCAGGAGCTTATCGCCCAGCGGGGCTCCGCCGCCCTGGATGCCATCATCCAGAAGTATCCCAACCTCCTGACCGCTGCGGATAAGAACGGCTACACCACGGCACAGGCTCTGGAGAACTTGGCCGCGGAGCGCAGGGCCCTGGCGGAGAGTTTGGGACTGAATGTGAATGACTTGCAGGCCTACCCCAACTGGGGAGCTTTGTCCGCCGCCATTCAGGCAGCTCAAAGCGGAGCAGCCAACCAGGAGGCAGAACGCCAGCAGTTTATCAAGGATAACCAGAAGTGGCTCAGCGATACCAATGGAACTCTGGATGACTTGAAAAAGCAGGCTCAAGAGAACCAAAGCAACTATCAAACGCTGTTGGGGAACCTGAACAACACCCACCCAGATATCGCCAAACAGCTGCAACAAAATGTACAGAACGCCACCAGCTGGAATCAGGTTCAGTCGGCTATGAAGAATGCAGAGGAGCAAGCTGCCAATACCCCTGTAGGACCGGTAAGTCCCAGCAGCCCCGGCAGCTCCGGCAGCTCCGGCAGTTCCGGCAGTTCCGGCAGTTCCGGCAGTTCCGGCAGCTCCGGCAGTTCCGGCAGCTCCGGCAGTTCCGGCAGCTCCGGCAGCTCCGGCAGCTCCGGCAGTTCCGGCAGCTCCGGTAGCTCGGAAGGCTCTAGTACCGAGCCCCCGCCGCCTCCGGAGAGCACTACGGAACCAGATGTCCCTGACGGTTCCGTCAGCCCTTCCAGCCCCGCGGAAACTTCGCCCTCTCAGAGCGGTGAAGGCGGTGGCAGTGAAGAGCCTCCGCCGGCCACCGTCGAAAATGCCGACCAGCAGCCTCCGGACAGCGGTGATGGCAACCGGGCAGACGCTTGATCCCCCCATCCAAAAAGCGCATATGGAAAAGCTCCCCCGTTTGGGGGAGCTTTTTGCTTTTCTCAGAGCCGGTGACAGGTACCTCAGCCCCAGGGCCCCGTTTCCAGGGGCAGAACCCGGATCCCCTCTGTTCCAGACAAGATCCTGGCCCGCACTCCATATACTGCCAGGATGTTTTCCGGGGTCAGCACCTCTCTGGGGGCGCCCTGGGCGAAGATCTGTCCCTTCAGGAGCATCAGGAGGCGGCTGCAAAACATGGCCGCCAGATTCAGGTCGTGGATGGCGGCCACCGCTGTCAGCCCTTCCTTCCGGCAGAGTTCCCGGACCAGGGCCATGGTGTGTAGCTGGTTTTTTAGATCCAGGCTGCTGGTGGGTTCGTCCAACAGGAGAAGCTGAGGCTTCTGGGCCAGAGCCCGGGCCAGAAGCACCTGCTGCCGCTCTCCGCCGCTGAGCCGGGAAACGTCCCGGAGGGCCAATCCTCCAAGGCCCAGCCGGTCCAGGATGGCAGCGGCGGCTTCCCGGTCCTCCTGTTTAGGGGAGAAACGGGAGTAGGGGGCGCGCCCTAAAAGCACCACATCCATTGCCGTCATTGGAAAGGGAGCCTGGGTATTTTGAGGCAGATAGGCTACCCGGCGGGCCCGTTCCCTTGGGGAGAGGCGGGAAAGGTCCTCTCCCGCCAGGAGGCAGCGGCCGGACTGCGGCGGCCTGAGCATGCCTAAGGCCCGAAGAAGGGTGGTTTTTCCGGTGCCGTTGGGCCCCAGGATGGCCAAGAATTCTCCTTCTTCCAGAGAGAAAGAGATATCCCCCACCACCGGAGTTCCACCGTAACCGCAGGTAAGACCTTGAACAGAAAGCATCAGGCGCTGCCTCCTTTCCGCCGGGAGAGAAGAAGGTTCACAAAGATGGGCACCCCCAGGAAGGACACCATGATCCCCACAGGGATCATCACCGGTGCCAGGATCAGCCGCCCCGCCGTATCCGCGGCAAGGGTCAGGAGGGAACCGGCCACCGCGGCGGCAGGGAGAAGGAAGCGGTGGTTGTTTCCCACCAGCATCCGGGCGATGTGGGGCCCTGCCAATCCCACAAAGCCGATGACCCCGGTGAAGCTGATGACTGCGGCGGTGGCCAGCACCGAAAGGGTGCCTGCCAGGAGCCGCACCCGCCGGGGCTCTGCCCCCAGGGAGCGGGCGGTTTCGTCGTCTCCGGAGGCCAGAAGATCCAGGGAGGGCGCCAGAGCGAAAAGCCCTGCGGCGGACAGCGCCACCAGTCCCCCGGTAACGGCGGCCTGGTCCCACTGGGCCCCGTTGAAGGAGCCGAAAGCCCAGGCCACCGCCGCCGCCAGCTGGTGCTCGTCGGCAAAGTACTGGATGGCGGAGGTGGCGGCGCTAAACAGGTAATTGACGGCGATTCCGGTAAGCACCAGGGCTTCCGGGGTCATTCCCGCCCCCAGAGAGATGAGGTACACCCCTCCGGCGGAGAGAAATGCCAGAAAAAAGGCGGTAAATACGGTGCCTCCTTGGGTGCCGGGGAAAAAGCCTATCCCCAGCACAATGGAAAGAGAAGCGCCAAAGGCAGCGGCATTGGAGACCCCCATGGTGAAGGGGCTTACCAGGGGGTTGCGGGTGACGGCCTGCATGGCGGCGCCGGAGACAGAGAGCCCTGTCCCGGCCAGGATGGCCATAGCCACCCTGGGCAGCCGGAGGTGAAGGATCACCTTTTGGGAGGTGGAAAGATCCCGGCCAAGGGCGGCGGCCCACAAAGCGCCGGGGATCTCCCCCGGGGAGGTGCCGGTGACCCCCAGACAGGCACAGGCTGCCCCCAACAGGGCGGTGAGAAGGATCCCAAGGACCAGCAAAAGCAGCCCCCGGCGCCGGATGGCCTCATATCCCGCCAGAAGCTCCGCCGCTCCAGAGGAAGGCCGCCCCATTACGCCGCCTCCAGAAGCTCAGCGGCGGTGAAGAAGTGTCCTTCCACACTCCGGAAACCCTGAAAATCCTCCAGCCAGGCCCGGAACACCTCGTCAGGGTCCAGTTCCGGGAGAAGATCCGGGTAGAGCCATTTGGCAGCGTACATGGTCCCCACCAGTTTGGAGGCGCCCCCATGGCCGAACTGGGTCATAAAGTAGACGTTGCCCTTTTCCACTGCGGAGATCTCCTGCCAGCCGGGCCGGGAGATAATCCCCTTATAGTTTTCCAGAAACTGTTCCTTTTCCGGCGGGGCATAGAGGCCGGTGCCGGTGCGGGCGCTGTCCGGGGTGATACACTTGATGATGACGTCGGGATCCCGGGCCAGCACCTCTTCGAGGTCCACCTCCCCGGAGCTGGTTTCCGGGACGCCGTCAAAGATGTTTTTGCCGTGGGCCAGCTCCATCATGTGGTAAAAGGTGTTGCCGGGGAGAACAGCGGAATAATCGCCGTTTTCCTCAAAGTAGTAGGTGCGTTCCTCCACCCCCTCCAGCTGCCGGCTGATGTAGTCCAGCCTGTCGGTGAAGTAGCGGCAGAAGGCCTGGGCGGATTCCTCCACCCCGAACATTTTGCCGATGTTTTCGCACTGGTTCACAAAGTCGGCGGTATCGTAGCCGGAGATGACGAACACCGGGATGCCGAAGGGCTCCAGCTTCTCCTCCGCCTCCGCCCAGGCGCCGTTGGCAGGGAGAATCAGCACCTGGGGGTCCAGTTGGATAATCTTTTCATAGTCCAGCTCCCGCTGGCTTTTGCCAATCACTTCATCGGGATCGAACATCCCCCAGTATTCCCGGTCCTGGGCGGTGTTCAGGTCCACCGAAATTACCCGGTCGATAGCCCCGCAGGCCCGGATCAATTCGTTGGTGTACCGCAGGGCCACGGCGCAGCGTTCCACAGGGTAGGGAAGCTCTACCTGGCGCCCCACGTTGTCAGTGAGGGTGATCTGGGAAGGGCTTTCCCCATGGGAAGAGGTGGAAGCCGGCTCAGAGGCCGGAGACTGGGTGGGGGAGGCCTGGCCGCAGGCCGCCAGGGAAAGAAGGAGGGTTGCTGTCAGGAGCAGGGGAAGGACTTTTCTCAGGATGGGTTGAGGCATGTTTCTTCTTCCTTTCTTCTGTTTTCAAAGAACCCCTTCCCCTCCGGGGAGCAAAAACAGGGCGCACCGCTTTTCCTGTGGGAAAAACGATGCGCCCCGTATTTGGCCCATCACCCTCCAAACCCGTCCATAAGGGGCAGGCGGAAGGACCCGGCGCTTCCGTTTCCGCGCGGATGCCGGGGAAAACACCCGAAAGCAGGCCTTCTGGCTTGCGCCGGCTCCTTCCGCCTTCTCGGAGCGGGGAAGCTCCAATGGCATGATGGGAGGGCTGGTAGGGGGCGTTGAAACGCCCTCTGGCGCTTACAGCGGCGGGACCGCGCAGGATTTGCACCTGACTTTCCTGCCGGCAGGGGGTGCCCTGCCGGACGCTCTTCCGGGGGGTATTCTTTTGAGACAAGGGTACCATGTTCCGGGGGAAAAAGCAAGAGGATTCCGCAGCCATCAGGAAAAGAAAATATAATAGCGTTTCAATTACCGGTATGGGGTATATAAAGAAAATATGGCTAAAGAGAGGAAAGATGGGTTGTTGAATAAACTCTAGAAAAATAGCGGTATTTTTAAAATAAAAAGCTGAAATCAAAAAACAGAAAATGCCTGTTGACATATACCCCATATGGGTATATTATATGGAGGCAAGGGAAGGGAGGAAAAAACATGTCTGGAGAAACCCATCTGCATAAAACCAAGAAGCGATCCGACGAAGAGTATCAGCGCCTGATGCACCGTCTTAACCGCATCGAGGGACAGGTTCGGGGGATCAAGGGAATGCTGGAGAAAAGCGCCTACTGTGTGGATATTCTCACCCAATCCGCGGCGGTATCGGCGGCCATCAATGCCTTCAACCGGGAGCTGCTGGCCAGCCACATCCGATCCTGTGTGGCCCAGGACATCCGCCAAGGCAGGGACGAGACCATCGACGAACTGGTGGCCATGCTCCAGAAGCTGATGAAATAAGGGGGACCATATGAAACAATATTCGGTAACGGGTATGAGCTGCGCCGCCTGCAGCGCCCGGGTGGAAAAGGCGGTGTCCGGGGTGGAGGGGGTCACCTCCTGCTCGGTGAGCCTTCTCACCAACTCCATGGGGGTGGAGGGGAACGCATCCCCTGAGGCGGTAATCGCGGCAGTGGAAGCCGCCGGGTATGGCGCCGCCGTCAAGGGGGCGTCCGTCCCGGCGGGAGCGGCCCAGACCGCCCCGGGGGAGGAGCTCCTCCAGGACCGGGAGACCCCGGTGCTGAAACGCCGGCTTTTCAGTTCTCTGGGCTTTCTCCTGGTGCTGATGTACTTTTCCATGGGACATACCATGTGGGGCTGGCCGGTGCCGGCTTTCTTCCAGGGGAATCCGGCGGCCCTGGGACTTCTGCAGCTGATCCTTTCCGCTGTGGTAATGGTGATCAATCAGAAATTTTTTGTCAGCGGCTTCCGGAGCCTCTGGCACCGGGCCCCCAACATGGACACCCTGGTGGCCATGGGGTCTGCAGCCTCCTTCCTCTACAGCACCTACGGACGG
>JAHZBJ010000004.1:0-715 GCA_019423445.1 Oscillospiraceae bacterium | reverse complement strand
TACTGGGGCTATGGCAGCCGGGGATCTTCAGGGGGCCATGGGGTATCTCCACGACTTCTATTTTGAGTCGGCGGCTATGATCCTCACCCTCATCACTGTGGGGAAGATGCTGGAGGCCCGGTCCAAGGGAAAGACCACCGACGCCCTGAAGAATCTGATGAAACTGGCTCCCAAAACCGCCACGGTGATTCGGGATGGTGAGGAAACTCAGGTTTCCATCCAGGAGGTCCGGAAAGGGGACGTCTTTGTGGTGCGCCCCGGGGAGCATATCCCGGTGGATGGAACGGTGCTGGAGGGCACCAGCGCCGTCAATGAATCCGCCCTCACCGGGGAGAGCGTTCCGGCGGATAAAGGCCCGGGGGACGCCGTTTCGGCAGCTACCATGAACCAATCCGGTTTCCTCCGGTGCCAGGCTACCCGGGTTGGGGAGGATACAACCTTCTCCCAGATCATTCAGATGGTCAGCGACGCGGCAGCCACCAAGGCCCCCATCGCCAAGGTGGCGGACAAGGTCTCCGGGGTGTTTGTGCCGGCGGTGATCACCATCGCCGCCATAACGGTGGCCGTTTGGATGCTGGCGGGGGAAAGCTTCGGCTTCGCTCTGGCCCGGGGCATCTCGGTGCTGGTGATCAGCTGTCCCTGCGCTTTGGGCCTTGCCACCCCGGTGGCCATTATGGTGGGCAACGGAATGGGAGCCAGGAACGGCATCATGTTC
>JAHZBJ010000040.1:7189-16872 GCA_019423445.1 Oscillospiraceae bacterium | reverse complement strand
CGGCAATCATCCGCAGCATGGTGGTTTTTCCGCACCCCGACGGCCCCAGAAGGGTGACGAACTCCCCCTCGCGGAACTCCTGACTAAAATCCCGAAGGACCTCGGTTTCCCCGAAACACTTTCGGACATTTTTCACTGTGACACTTGACACACGTATCCCTCCCCTGGGAAAGCGCGGACGGCTCCACTGGCGGAAGCCGTCCGCGCTGTTTCTCACCCGCCAGTTCCATACTGCGGCTGGGGAGAAGAGCCTCTTTTTCTCCTCCAGCCGCTTCTTCCGGGAAATCAATCCGTCTCTCCCAGGTACTCCTCCAGGCAGATTCCCTGTTCCATGATCTTGGCGGCATGTTCCTCCCCCACATAGCGGAAATGCCAGGGTTCGAAATTGATGCCGGTGATATCCACCTTGTCCTGAGGATACCGAAGGATGAATCCAAACCGGGCGCAATTCTCCTTAAGCCAGATGGCTTCCGGATCGTTTGCGAACTCCTCCACCAGATCGCTGTACTTGGTATAGTAGTCGCTGGAAACGATATCCATGGCGAGGCCTGTGTGGTGTTCGCTGGTTCCGGGAGGGGCCACCCACTTGGCCGCCTCCACCTTGGCGGTTTCGTTGTCATAGCCCATGGCCTCATACTCCGCCACCTTGTTGGCGTAGAGGATCCGGCTGCGCTCCAGGGTACGGTAGCCGGAGATAATGGTAAGATTGATGCCATCCTCTTTGGCGGCAGCCAAAAGATCCTGGATATTCTGAACAATGCGGCTGTCAAACTGGTAGCCGTTTATATCCGTCAGCTGGATATCCGGTTCCGAATCGATGGCGTGGGTGGGGTTCACCAACACCAACCGCCAATCCCCTTGAGCGTCCACTGGAACAGATTCCTCCTCAGACTCCCCCGAGGACGGCTCCCCGGAAGAGGTTGACTGGCTGGATGTCCCCTCCTCCTGCCCTTGGGAGGAAGAAGGCTCCTGCTGGCTCTGGGAGAGACTTTCCGGCGAAGACTGAGAAGAGGAGTCCTCCGGTTTGTCTCCCAACCCCAGAACTCCCCAGAGCCACCAGACTCCCAGGGCCAAAATCACCGTTACCAACAGGACAAATACCACCCGGCGGACCAGGTACTTGCTTTCCAGTTTGCGTTTTCTTCTCTGTGACATTTCCATTACCTCACGGTTCCGCCCCGTCGTTTCCGGCGGGGTCCTGATTCTCGTACACATAGCCTATGGCAGAAAGGGCATACAACGGGGCCGTCTCACACCGAAGGATCCGAGGGCCCATGGTACAAACTCTGAGACCACCCTCCCGGGCCGCCATCGCCTCCTCTGGGGAAAATCCCCCCTCCGGCCCCACCATCAGAGCTACCGAAGCCGGGCGGGAGGCCAAAGCCCGCCCCAGGGGTTCCCCGCCGCCCTCGTAAAAAAACAAGGTGCACGCCGCCTGTTTCATCTTCTCCAGAGCCTGAGAGAAGTCCAGCAGCGGCCCTACCTGGGGTACCATCCCCCGCCCCGACTGCTTGGCAGCTTCCAGGGCGATCTTTTGCAGGCGCTCCCGCTTTTTCTCCATGGCCCGGCTGTCCGGGCGGGAAACACACCGCTGGGTAAGCACCGGGACAATCTCCGCTGCCCCCAGCTCCACCGCCTTTTGGACGATCAGCTCCAGCTTATCCCCCTTGGGCAGAGCCTGGTACAAAGTGACCCGGCAGGGAAGCTCTCCACGGCTGGGGCGGCGCTCCATCACCCGGAGAGTGAGAACATCCCCCTCCACCCCCGTGATGGCACAGCGGCAGTCGGTGCCACGGCCATCGCAGAGCTCTAGCTCCTCCCCAACCTGACAGCGGAGGCTCCGGGCCGCATGGCGCCCATCCTCTCCCCCCAAGGTCAAAATCTCCCCTGATACATCGGGGACAAAGAAACGGGGCATAACCCACCTCCTGGATCCATTCTTCCTTTTCCGGCCGTCACAGGCCGGCCTGGACGGTTTGAAACGCTGGGTGCTCAGTTTACCGGGAAACCAGAGACAAGGGCAACGTATTCTTCCAGCCTCCGCCTCGCTGCTCTTTTCCCAGAGTCGGCACGTCTTTTTCTGAATTCCGCTTTATTGGGGAATCAGAACCAGACGGCAGCCCACCGGTCTTTCCCCTGGGGAAAGATCAAACGGAGGCAGGCAGCTCCGCCCGGATGGCGCACCAGCCCTCCTGTTCCCGAACCTCCCGGATCTCCAGTCCCTGGGCCCGAAGAGCTTCAAGTACCAGGGGAAGGCAGGCGACAGGGCAATAATAACATCCGCAACAATATTGGCTGCGATGAGGTCAAAGCCGCCACCCAGCTTCTCCCGCAGTCCAGGGTCCCGGACCAAGTCCCCGCAGAGAGGGGTAAAGCGGTCTGGCCCAATGCCGTTGAGAGCCGCGTTCTCCCCGGCGGTTCGGGCCGCCACTGGGTCGATGTCCACCCCTACCGCTTCCCGGGCCCCCAGGAGAACTGCTGCAATGGACAGGATCCCGCTGCCGGTGCCCATATCCAGCACCCGGCACCCCGGCGTCACCGTCTCCTCCAGCATCTCGGCACAGAGCCGGGTGGTGTGATGGGTCCCGGTACCAAAGGCCATTCCAGGGTCCAGGTGCATCACCAGCTCCTCTTCCCCGGGGGTATACTCCTCCCAGGTGGGGCAAACCACCAAACGCTTCCCCAGTGGGGTGGGATGGTAGTACTTCTTCCAGGCGGTGGCCCATTCCTCCTCCCGCACCGCGGCGGTATCCACCCGGTGGGGAATCTTCTCCTGTTCCAACCGGGCCGACAGATACGCCACCGCCTCGGCTGGACTCTCCTCAGGACTGATATAGATATGGATGATCGCTTCTTCCCTGCTGCGGTTCAGAAGCTCTTCGTCAATCAGGTCGATATGGGCGATCTTGGGCACCTGCTCCAACATGTCGGAGTAGTCCTCGATATAGATGCCGTAGGGTACCGCCATCTGAGCAATGGCCGCGGCAGTATCCACATCCCGGGTACTCACCGTTACCCGCACGTCGGTCCAATCCATAGCCGTTCTCCTTTCACTTCTTCGCCGGGAGGACGCTCTGGACAAACTCCAGCAGCTGTCCCGGGGTCTTTGCCACAAAAATGGGGTCCAGGCCATCCATGCTCCCCGGCTCCTCAAAACCGAAGCCGTAGGCAGCAGCCGCGAAGTCCACCCCTTCCTCCAGGGCTCCCATGCCGTCGTAGCGGCTGTCCCCGATCATCAGCGCCGTGGCCTCGTTCCCCCAATCCAACCGCACCATCACCTGCCGGATCAGGTCTGCCTTGGTGGGGTGAGCGTCGGTACCCGCCGCCACGGCGGCGAAGCGGCCCAGAAGGCCGAAGCGCTCCAAGGCCAGCTGGGCCATGGCATGGTGCTTCAATGTGGCCACAGCGGCAAGGCACCCCGCCTCCCGGATGGCGTCAAGGGTTTCCAGAATGCCGGGGTAGACCTCCCCTTCCCCGAATCCAGTAACGCTGTACCGCTCCCGGTAGACCTCCACCATGTGGCGGGCAGTCTCCCGGTCGGCGCCGTAGTAGCGCATAAAAGAATCCTCCAGAGGCGGCCCAATGAACCGCCGGAGAGTCTCGTCCGGCAAGGGGGCCAATCCCAAACGGTTTTCCACATGGCGCACCGAAGCCATAATCCCCGGGGCGGTATCCACCAGAGTGCCGTCCAGGTCAAAAATAAACAGGCGGTAACTCATTTCCCCTCTCCTCTCTTTCCAGCTATAAAGTTCATGGCATAGGCGCAGTAGCTCCGGATGGCTTCCCTCTCCTCGGGCTCCAGGCGCCGGTCGGAATTATCTCCCGACCAGTGGGCAATTCCATAGGCGGGCTGTACCGTTCCGGAGACGGTGGACGGCACGGAAAGAACACACATCCCCATGTGCATGGCGAAATGGTTCAGGGCCTGGAGGCAGAGATCCGCGCCCCCCTGGGGGGTGCCTGCACTGGCAAAGGAGCCGAAAAATTTCCCTGCCAGCCTGGCCTCTCCCCAATAATCCACAAAGCTGTCCATAAAAGCCTTTACCGGAGCGGAAACGTTGCCGAAATAGGTGGGGCTGCCCAAAAAGAGGGCGTCACATTCCAGCACTGGGACGGGGCTTCTCAGCTCCTCCACCTGAAGAATCTCGGACTTATATTCCCGGGAAGAGGGAAAGGCGTCGGCAGTAATGGCATAATTAGGGTCCGGCAAGCGGTAAAACTCCACCTGAGCTCCCAGCTCTGCCAGAGCATCCCGATATTCCCGGGCCATCAGGTAAGTATTGGCGCAGACGCTGTGAAACACCACGGCCACCTTTGGGCGGTTCATAGACATTCTCCTTTTCCGTTCCGGCGCGGTTTCCGGCGCCGGAATGATTTTTTTCATTATAGCACAGCCGCAGGGAAAAAGCACCTGTCCCGGGCAAAACCGGCCCCGGCGGCCAGGGTGGACTTTCCCCTGTTTTTCCTCTATAATGGAGGTGTAAGGAATCTGTTCAAACGGTGAAGAAAAAGGAGAGGTCATCATGAACTGGAAGCTCATCCTGCTGAGGGTCCTACTCATTCTGCTGGGGGTTCTGCCCCTTCCCCTGGGGTACCTGCTGAACTACGCCATGTGGCATTTTTCCCTTTCCGGGGCTCTCCTCACCGGGGTGAATCTCCTTCTCCTGCTGCTGTGGGGGTGTTTGGCGTACTGGTTCTCCTCCCCCAAGGGGAACCCCCTCCTCCAGGCCCTGCTTCTCTGCTCCGTCGGGCTGGTGGTGCTGGTTCTGGTCCTGTTCCAGGAAGTGGTGCTGGAAAGATACTGGTTCAATTCTGTGGGCGTCGGCAGCCAGATGTTTTTCCTGCCCTTTATTTCCCTGGGCTTTACCGTGTCCAACCCACTGGCAAGCCTGCTGATGTCCCCTATCCGGATGTGGCCCGGCTACGTCGCCGCGTGGCTGCTGATGCTGGCCGCCGCCTGGGTGGGGTGCTACAGAAAACAGCGGAGAGGATAGCCCCTTCCCAGGAACCCAAAAGATGCAAAATTCTCCCCACAGTCATGCCGTGGGGAGAATTTTTTGCGCTTTCGGGAACCCCTCATCCCCTGCGGCCCTTCCGCAGGAACTTGGGGGCAAAATAGCACCGGTAGATGTCGATGAGGTTGCCCACGGTGTAATCGTACACCACAAAGAAGATGTTGCCGAAGGCCAGCAGCACCAGGGCGGAATACTTGCCGAAGCTGCCGAACTCCTCCAGGATGTCCGGAATTCCAAGGACATTCACCACCACTACGTAGGCAAGGACGATCATCACGTTGAAAAGAAGAAGCTTCGCCAGATAGCACAAAAGCTTGGGACGCAGCTTTTCCTCCATCCTGCCCTTTACCACTGGGTAGTAGCCAAAGAAAAAGACAAACAGGAGGGCCGCTTCCTTCACCGGCACCACCAGCAGACTCAGCAGGGAGACGGCGCCGTAGACGATGAAGGCGGTCTTAATTCCCAACTCCTCCACCACGGCGATGAGGATAATCCCGGCAAAGGCGGGAAACGCGTACTCGGAGAACGGGACCATCCCGGTCATGAACATCAGCAGAAGGCAGAGGCCGGAAGCCATCCCGCCCACTGCCACCTGGGTGCTTTTATGCTTCATGGATCCTTTATCATCCTTTCGGAGAAATGGTTCAGCAACCGGCGCTCATACAGTTGCAGCAGGAAGAACAGCAGTAAATGGTGGCGCAGGTCTCACAGCAGGAGGTAGTGCCAACACTGGTGTAGGCGCCGTACTGCCGCCGCTGCATCAGCTGCTGATAAGCCGCCTGATACTCCATATTGCCGGGGCTGAGGCGGCAAGCCGCCGCCATATAGTTCAATGCCGAATCCAGCCAACCTTTGGAGTAATATACCATACCCATCAGATAGTTCCACTCCCCGTCCCGGCGGCTCTGGGGGACTCCCTCCAGAAGTTCCTCGGCTTCGGGAAGCCGTCCGTTCCGGATCAGGCGGCGGATATCATCAAACTGGGAGGGCTGTCCACTCTGGCCATAACCGTAGCTTTGGGAGTACTGGCCATAACTCTGCTGACCGCCGTAGTTCTGAGAAGACTGGCCCTGTTGTCCGCCCCGGCGCCGCCTCTGAATCTCATCGTACGCCTCGTTGATCTCCTTCATCTTCTCGGTGGCGAGGTCTGCCAGGGGATTTCCCGCGTAATTGTCCGGATGGTATTTCCTGGCCAGCTGCCGGTACGCAGCTTTGATCTCGTCATCGCTGGCGTTAGGGGAAACTCCCAGTACCTGATAAGGGTCGGCCATTGTTCTCAGCTCCTTTCCGTTTCCTCACCCCGGGCCAGGCTGTCTGCCGTGCCCATCATCCCCAGGGTAAGAATATTTTCCAAAATAGGGGCGAATCTGCGGACCTCCAACAAACGGTAGGTCCTCTCCGCCTCTCCGATGGTAAGATAAAGGGACCCCAGGCTCCGCTGCCGGAGCTCCGGGAGATCCGTCCCCTCCTGGCCGTGGGCCAGAAGCAGGGGATTGTAGCGGCCTTCTTCCCGGTCCTTTTCCAGGTCATCCAGGGCGTCCGCCAGATAAACATAACGCCCCACCAGATACCCCAGCCTGGTCAGCACCCTGCGCTGGCTCTCCGCCTCCGAAAGGGAAGCAAAAACCTCGGCCAGTGCCGCTGCAGTGGGTTCCGCGGCCTGATCCAGGTTGGTGCAGCGTTCCGCCTCCAGCCTCGTCTGCTCCCGAGTCATCTTCTCAAAGGCCTTCGCCAGCTCCGGCCGCCGCCGGGCGGCAGCGCTGTAGGGGCCACGGACCAGCAACAGCGCCATCCTGGCCAACAGGCGTTTGGCCGGGCCTTCGTCGCTGAGATCGTCCCTAAGCTTCCAGTAAAGGATCAGGGCGGCCACATCGGCGGAAAGGGCCAGAGCTGGGTGGTCCCGGCACACTGCCATTCGTTTGGCAGGATTAAAGGGACAACGCCCAGGGGAAAGGTCCGGTTCCCCTTCTGAAACCCCCATAGCCAACAAGGCCAGAAAAGTGGTATCGTAGCTGAGGGTGAACCTGGCAAGCAGGCCAAAGGAGCGGCCCAGCTGCCGGCAGAGGCCGCAGTAGACCGCCTTGTATGCTTCCAGTTCACAGACTCGGAGCTGGGGCTGACAGGGTTTGATATATCCGAACACGCTGCTGTCCCCCCACTTTTTGATCCTTTGTCTGTATCACAGTCATTTTACACCACGGCTTTTTAAAAAGCGTTAATAAATTGTAAATTACCGCATCTTCCCTCATGTCGCCGTCCTGTCCTCCCAAATCCGGAACCAGTGTCGCTGAGGCTCATCTGAAAGGAATGAAGGAGTATTGCCGCTCATTGTCCGGCGGGGCGCTTTTTCAACGCTTTAACCGCCTGGTAACTCTGGCCCAGCCTTATACCCTTCAACAGTTCGGTGGAAAGGCCAAACGGATTCCTGACCTTCGCGGGGATTCCTGAAAAAATCTTGCCGGAGTGGTTGACAGCAGCGAATTGAAGGTTTATAATGGCACCAATATTTCAAATGCGGTGACGGAGGAAAGTACCTTTCCGCAGCGCACGCCAACAGAGAGCCCCGGGCAGCTGAAAACGGGGCGGCGGGCAGGAAAGCGAAGTTCCCTCCTGAGCAGCCGGGCTGAAATTTCACAGTAGGCCTGGACGGAACTTCCACCGTTATCCGGGAAGGGGATATGTTTGTATCCTGCCAAGTGGCGGCGGATTCTGCCGCAATTCGAGTGGTACCATGGGCCATTGTAAGCTCACCTCGACCGACCCCCCCAGGGGGCGGCGAGGTGGGCTTTTTTGTTCCCCGATACCCTGCGGCCTGTTCCTTTCCCGGCGGACCATAACAGCCACCTTAAAACGAATGAACATGCACCGGTGGAGGAGATTCAGGCCCTCCAGCTGTCCCGGCTGATCCACAACGTCTACCATGTGTACAACAATGTCCCCTACTACCGGCAGCGGATGGACGAAGCCGGCGTAAAGCCCCAGGACATCAAAACTCTAAAAGATCTGTCCCTGCTCCCCTTCACCTACAAGCAGGACCTCCGGGACACCTATCCCTACGGGCTCTTTGCGGTACCCATGGCCGATGTGGTGGAGCTCCACGCTTCCTCCGGCACCACCGGCAAGCAGATCGTAGCCGGTTATACCCAGAAGGATCTGGACATCTGGGGGGATTGTGCTGCCCGGGCCATTGTGGCGGCGGGGGGCAGCCCCAAGAGCAAGGTCCATGTCTCCTACGGCTACGGCCTCTTCACCGGAGGCATGGGGCTCCACTACGGCGCTCAGACCCTGGGCGCAGTGGCGATTCCTGTCTCCTCCGGCAACACCAAGCGCCAGGTTCAGATCCTTCAGGACTTCGAAAGCGACATTCTCTGCTGCACCCCTTCCTACGCCACCTACATTGGCGAAACCCTCCGGGATATGGGCATCCGCCCCGACGAGATCAAACTAAGCGCCGGGATCTTCGGCGCCGAGCCCTGGACCGAGGACAGCCGCCGCAACATTGAGAGCCTTCTGGGGATCAAGGCTTACGACATCTACGGTCTTACTGAGATCATGGGCCCCGGCGTAGCCTACGAATGCAGCCAACAGGCGGGAATGCACATCTGCGAGGATCACTTCCTGCCGGAGATCATCGACCCCGATACTGGCGAAGTGCTGCCGGAAGGGACCCCCGGCGAACTGGTGTTTACCTGCATCACCAAGGAGGCATTCCCCCTGCTGCGCTACCGCACCCGGGATATCGCCACCCTGACCCGGGAGAAATGCGGCTGCGGACGCACCCTCATCAAGATGTCCAAACCCAAGGGCCGCACCGATGACATGCTCATCATCCGGGGTGTCAACGTCTTCCCCTCCCAAATCGAATCGGTACTCTTCCAGACCAACCAGACCTCGCCCCACTACCTGATCACCGTGGACCGGGTGGGCAGCACCGATACTTTGGATATTATGGTGGAAATGACCCCCGACTTCCAGTTTGACGCCGTGCGTCTGGTGGAAGAAAAACAGAAGGAAATTGAAACCGCTCTTCAATCCACCCTGGGTATCAGTCCCAAGGTGCAGTTGGTAAGCCCCAAAACTATCCAGCGCAGCGAAGGAAAAGCCAAACGGGTTATAGACAAACGGAAACTTTACTAATACAATAAGAGATACAGGATAGATATAAGGGGGTATTGAACATGACCGTGAACCAACTGTCCGTTTTTGTGGAGAACAAGCAGGGGCGCCTTTCGGAAATCACCAACATCCTCCAGCAGAATCAAGTGGACATCCGGGCTCTTTCCATTGCAGACACCACCCATTTTGGAATTCTTCGCCTGATTGTAGATAAACCCGCCCAAGCGGAGGCCGCCCTGAAAGAGGCGGGCTTCACCGTCAGCCTCACCCCGGTGATTGCCATCGGTGTAGCAGACCGCCCCGGCGGCCTGGCTCAGGCCCTGGCGCTGCTCCGGGAAGGCGGTATCAGCGTGGAATATATGTACGCCTTTATCAGCCGCCGGAAGGACTCCGCCTTCGTCATTCTCCGGGTGGACAACAATGAAAAAGCAGTGGAACTGATGGAAAACGGTGGATTTGCGGTTCTTCAGGAAGCCGAAATTGCTGGATAAATCCTTGAATTTCACATCTTTTTGGGGTCGTAGCCTTGTTGGCTGCGGCCCCTTCTCTTCA
>JAHZBJ010000040.1:0-7179 GCA_019423445.1 Oscillospiraceae bacterium | reverse complement strand
CTTCACCGAAAATTCCGAAAAACGCCATAGAATTTCTATAATTTTTCTCTTATTTGTTCACAACCCCATGATAAACTTGGCTTACGCCGTTGGGAACAGCGGCACGAAAGAAGGGCCCGAAGGGCCCTGATGAATCAGTTAAAAAGGAGATTTTATCATGAAAAAGTTGCTTGTTATGTTGATGGCCGCCGGATTGCTGGTGACTGCCGCGGCCTGCAGCTCTGAACCTGAGTCCAGCGCTTCCAGCAGCCAGGCATCCAGCTCTTCCCAGGAGGTCAGCTCCAGCGAGGCTGAATCTGAAACCTCCTCTGAAAGCGGAGAGACTGCCGAAGATGCTCAGACTGTCACCGGCACCATTCTTGACGCTACTATGAACACTGTCACCATCACCACTGAGGACGGCAAGGAGCTTTCCTTCACCCTCACCGATGATACCGACCGCACCAAGGCCGAAGGAATGGAAATCGGCTCCACCCTGGCAGTAACCTACACCGGCGAGATCACCGATACTGACACCTCCGCTGCTGTTGTCACCGCTCTGGAGATCACCGCTCCTCCCGCCGAAAGCAGCTCCGAGACCTCTGAGGACACCGCAAGCTTGGAAGCTTCCGGAGAGACCTCCGGCAGCACCGCTTCTGACGGCAGCACCACCGACGGCGCTTCCTCCGAGGCAGCCAGCAGCGAGGCTTCTGAATCTGCTGCCTCTGAGAGCACCGCAGCCTAAAAAGCTGAAGAAACTAGTTTCCCCTTCTTCGCTTGGGGCGCTTGTCCCGGCAATGCCGGGACAAGCGCCCCACTTCCTTTCCTTACCGGCAAAGCCGTACTTGGGCGGGAACCGGCCTCTCTTATTAGCCCCCAGCTGGAAAGGCATTTTCTCCCGCCTATGATCTTGGAAAAACAAAAAGCGAAGCGCTGGATACATTGCAGTATCCAGCGCTTCGCTTTTTATATTCGTCCTTAACATGCGCCGCACATCCGGGGACCCCACAAAAGCTCCGGCCAGAGATTATTCCTTTGCCAGCTCTTCCAGGGCTTTTCCTGCCACCCGGTAAACGGTCCAGTCTTCCATGGCTTCAGCCCCCAGAGAACGGTAAAAACGGATGCTGGGCTGGTTCCAGTCCAGGCACCACCATTCCAGCCGGCCACACCCCTCCTCCAGAGCCAGAGCAGCCAGACGGTGGAGCAGGGACTTCCCCACTCCTTTTCCCCGGAAAGCCGGCCGAACATACAAATCTTCCAAATAGATGCCGCCCTTCCCCAGAAAAGTGGAGAAATTCCGGAAGAAAAGGGCGAAACCAACCGGTTCCCCGGATACCCTTGCAATCAAAACCTGGGCGGTTTTCTTCTCAAAAAGCCACTCCTCCAAAAGCTCCGGGGTGGCAGTCACCTGGTCCAAGAGCTTTTCATAATCCGCCAATTCCCGAATCAAGTCCAGAATCAGCGGAACGTCCTCCCGCTTTCCCGGAAGGATCTCAAGCCATCCCTGGTCAGCCGTTTCCTTCATTCCACTTCCTCCTTTTCCTTTGGGTTGGGCCTTACTGAGCCTGGGAGGATATCTCCCCCTGGGCAGAGACTACTCCTTCTTCTTCCGAAGGCAGAATGTCCAGAATGGACTGGGCCACCCCGCAGGCGGTTTTAAAGATCTTGACGCTATCGGTACACTCCTCATACTCCAGAGGGTTCACCATGAAGCCCACCTCCAGCAGCACAGCCGGATTGGCCGTCTGCCGTGTGACATAATACCGGGCCTGTTCCGCTTCGGTGCCTGGGCGGTCCAGGATCTCCGGCAGGCGGGTCATCAGCGCCTGGGCAAAGGGAGCCGAAATATCCTCGAAGTAGTAGCACTCCATCCGCCGGGCCTGGTTCATGTCCCCGGTGAGAACGCCGCTGTTGTGGTGGATGGAAAGGAAGATATCCGGCTTCTGGGCCGTGGCGGCATCCACCCGCTCAAAGAGGGTAACATAGCTGTCGTCACTTCTGGTAAGGCTCACAGTGGCTCCCAGCTGCTCCAGACGGTACTTAACAGCATAGGTCACCGCCAGATTCAGCTGAGCTTCCGTGGGGCCGCTCTCTCCAGCCACCCCCAGGGCGCCGGGGTCGGTGCCCCCATGGCCGGCATCCAACAGGACACTGATTCCCTCCAGAGGTTTTCCGAAAGTGCTGCTCCGGGTGGGAGCAGGCTTGAGGTAGAGAATGGTCTTGCCGTCCTGGTAATAGAGGTCATATCCCCAAAGATTCCCCTCTTGTTCCAGATTCAGGATGATCCGGGTGCCGCCTTCCATTTCCTCGGCGGAGGCAGTGCGGATAAACCCATTGGTAAACTGGGTCAGCTCGCCGGTAACAGTGGTGTCAAAGCAGTCCAGAATCAGCTGGTCCTGGGTTCGTGTGGTGGTAACCGCCGGGGTCCCTGTGCCCAGGGTGAGGGTGAGGCTTCCATCATCCCCCAGGTTGGTGGAGATGTCCCCAATGGTCATGGAGATGCCGGGAGCACCCTCCATTACCCGGACCATGGGTCCCATAGTGGGAGTCCCCGCCAGAATATAGCCGCCTCCCTTGATCTTGTAGGCCAGTGTCATGACGCCGCTGCGGCTGGTGCGAACCACTTCCTCCACATAGACCTGGGCGCCAGGTTTCAAGGTGCCGATAATGGTTTCGTCATCGTCGGGGTCGGTAAGGACGGCGGAAAGCTGGGCAATGTTCTCCACTGCCAGCTGTACATTTTTCCCTGCTACATATACCTCGCCCTCGGACTGATAGGTGGTGTTGACTCCACCGTAAGTGAGGACATAGGTCACCTTGCCGATGCTCTGGGTATTGTTGGGATCATAGTCGTCGGGATTCAGGGTGACGGTTCCCCGGAAGGTGGCTGCCACCCCTGCCTGGGCAGTGGCGGAGACCTGAGAAAGGGTGACGCTGCGCCCGCCTACCGTGGCGGTCACCTGTCCCCCGGAAGGAGCGATACAGGAAAGGGTGAGCTCAGCATTGCTGTCCACCCCATAGCTGTACTTGGGGAAGAGGGAGCTCTCGGTAATACCGGAAATGGTGGTAACTCCGGGGGTATACCGCCGCACTGCCACCGTGTCGGAACTGTCGCCCTGGGTAACGGTAAAGGTGTTGCTGCCCATACTCAGCTCCACCCGCACTCCCCAGGTCCCTCCGGAGGAGATGCGTTCCACTTCCTGGCCATCCAGGTACAGGGGCTGATCCGGGTCGGAAGTACCCATGAGGAAGATGGCGGAATCGGTAACCGAAATATCCTGGGCAGGATATGTGATGGCAAGAGTCCGGGGGATGCTGAAGGAGAGGTCAGGCAGAGGGTTCTTGGGAGTGGAAAGGTAGCTGATCAGCATCTCCGTCTCCGCCCGGTCCTCCCGGAGGACACCGTAATGCTCCAGCATGGCGCCGGAGACCTTGGGGGACATGGAACCCAAAAGCAGCTGATAATTTACTTCCTCAGGGTCGTGATAGCCCCCCTCCCCCTCCTGAGTGAGGAGCTGGGCCTGGTTGATGGTCAGAAGTTTGGCGGTGCCCTTTACGGCGGCGGACCATCGCTCCAACTGAGAAGCGTAGTCCTCCTCACCTTCCGGAGCCTCCACCGGGGCGGAGAGCCGCGGCATTACCATATCTACCCATCCCTCCTGGGTAAGGGTCTCCACCAGGGCAGCAGTAACACTGGAAGAGCTTCCTCCATCGAATGCCAGGGCCAAGGTGCTACCTGGCGCCTCCCGTTCCAGCTCTTCTCGGACCGCTCGGACCGTCTCCTCAACCGTCTCCGGCTCCAGGCCCTCCAGACCGTCCAGAAGGATTCCACCCAACGCATACTCCTTGCCCAACGCCGCGGTGGAACGAGCCAAGTAATCCAGCGTCTCAGAATGGGCGGGGTCAAAACGCCCGTCAGAAAGGAGCTGCACCCCCGCATCGGTCATAGCCCGGGTGAAGTCCTCCTCCCCCGGGGCGGCCAGAAGATCCACCAGGGCATAGACCTGAACCTGGTGCTCCATCGCTGTTTTACAGAGATATGCCAGGGGATCAAAGGCCCCCAGAGTGGACTTGGCCTCGCTCAGGGAGCTGTGCATTTCAAAATATTTTGTCTTGTAGAACACTGTCCCATCGGGGCGCACCTGGAAAAAGATGGTGTTAAACTGGGTGTCAGAGGCAAATTGCACCATCTGGTCCAACTGAGCCTTTAGGGCATCTGTATCCAGGCCATCCTCTCCCGGGAAATCCTCTTCCCCCTGGGTCCGGACCGAAAACCCGGTGACCTCTCCCAAAAAGCCCATGGAACTGAGCATATCTTCCTGCTTGTCCCGCTGGATCCCCGTCAGCCACAGCACCAGGGCGCATCCGGCGCAGGCCAGCAGCAGCAGCGGCAGAAGCAGCTGGAAAAATCGCTTTAAAATTCTCATAATGACGCGGTTACCTCTCCGTTTTCATTTCCGGCCCGGGGGCGCTTACAATTCAAAATCAGATTTATCATATTCCGGCAGAACCGCCTGCCGGGACGGAACCCGGCGCAGAGGATCATAGCGGTATTTGCGGCAGGAATAATAGGGAGCCACTACCCCCTGATGCTGGCAGAGCATCCTCCGGCCGTCGGCAGTGTCCCTGGAAAAGCGGCAATGCCGGCAGGCCGGCTCCACATAATTTCCAAACAGCGGCTTTCTTCCAAAGGCCACGGGACTCCCTCCCTTTTTCTTACCGGGAGCTACCCGGCGCTTTCCAATTCAGTATAGCACCTTCCGGCGACAATTTCCACCCGAAATCCCCAGCAAATTATGGGGGTGGCTGCCGCCCCTCTACGGCGGAAAAGAGGATGGCACACATACATACCAAACACAAAGCCCCCAAAAGGACTCCGTTGCCCGGAGCCAGTACCGGCTGCCCTGCTATGGCCATAGCAGGGGCCAAGGCAAACCTCTGCCACAGCACCGGGCTTGCCAGAAGGGCGGTGACCCCTCCATGAAGGAGCCGCCCCCGGAGCAAGAGACCAAAATTCGCCGGAGGTTCACCGAAGCAAGCCGCCACCTGACACACCACCGACAGGGAGGAAAAGGAAAGGAGGAAGGGCAGCACCAGGGCCCCCTGCCCGGGAGGAAGGGCCTGAGCCCTGGCACAGCCGCCGCCGATTTCCAGCAGCCCAGCCCCCAGGCAGACCGCCCCACCCGAGGTAAGGGTTCCTCCCGAAAGTCCTTCCAGCCAACTGCCCCACAGCCCCAGAAGACCCCAGTCTTCCAAAAGCCGGCACACTGCGGAGAAAACCAGGACAAAAGCGCAGATGGAAATCATTCCCCCGGTGGCGGAGGAAACCGCTCCCACAAACCCTTCCACCGCCGGCTGATATCCTGCCCTTTCTCCGGACTTTGCCCGGATTGGACGGCGGCGGCAAAGGATCCGTCCGGTAATGACCCCAGCAGCCAACTGGCAGCCATAGAGGAACATCCCCCAGCCCACCGACCGGAACACTCCGGCCCCTACCACCGCCGCCATGAAGGCGGGGCCGCTGTTGACACAGAAGGTCAGCGCGGAATCGGCATCCCGCTGGCTCAGCGTGCCGGACCGCACCATCCCCGCCAGAACCCGGGCCCCGGCAGGGTAGCCTCCTATCCAGCTCATGAGAATGGCGGGAGCCAACTGGCAGGGGCACCGGTAGATCCGCTCCGCCACCCCGCCCAGCAACCTCTCCAACAATCTTCCCACCTTGGTCCGGGCCACAAAATCCGAAAGAATCAGGAAGGGGTAGAGGGAGGGGATCATCACCGAAGCGCAAATGGCAAGGCCCTGGCGGATCCCATCCCCCACCGACGCCGAGCAAAACAGCAGCACTCCTGCCGCCATGCCGCACCCCGCTCCCAGGAGCCATCCTCCGCCTCTCCTCTTCCTCACCTGACCCATCCCCTTTCCCATCCTTATATGGATACGGGAAGGTCCTTTCAAAAATTCCCCTGCCGGCATGGGCCGAGCCCCGGAAGGCATATAGATGGCATCGGGGTGATTGCCATGCCACTGCGGCACAAGCACAAGAAAATATCAACACCGGTCCGGCCCGGGAAAAAGAACCGTTTCCTTCTCCTGGGCCCCCTGGAGGAACCCGCCACCGCCTTCCTGCCCCCGGTCCGGGTGGAGCTGTTGGGAAACCACCAGGCCATTGTGGACGGCTGCCGGGGGATCATCGAATACTCCGATACCTGCATCCGTCTCTCCACCGACCGGCTGATTCTGAAATTCACCGGCGCCGAAATGGAGATCAAGTCCCTCACCGACACCAGCGTCATTGTGGAGGGCAGCATCCTGGGGCTGGAATACAGCTGATTACTGGAAAGGAGGCCGGTCCCCATGCTCATACGCCTAATCCGATTTGTCCGAGGGACAGTGGAGTTCACCATTCGGGATGGCTTCCTGGAGCGGTTCATCAATCTCTGCGCCCAAAACCGCGTTCCCATTTGGGACGGACGCCGGGATGGTTCCAGCTACACCGCCCAGACTACCCTTCGGGGAAGCCGCCGCCTGGCGGAGCTGGCCCAGAAAGCCGGAGTAATCCTGGAACCGCCCCGCCGGGGCGGCGCTCCAGCCATTCTTCGGCGCTACCGAAAACGCACCGGCCTCTTCGCCGGGGCAGCCATGATTGTCATTGCCATTTTGGTGATGGGCTGCTTTATCTGGCAGGTTCGGGTAGAGGGACTCCAGACCATCCCGGAAGAGGAGGTGTTCGCCGCCCTGGAGGATCTTGGGGTCCACCGGGGCGCCCTCCGCCGGGACATCGACGCCCGGGAAGTGGAGCGGATGCTGATGCTCCGTCTTGACAAAGCCGCCTGGGTAGCGGTAAACCTCCGGGGCAGCACCGCTGTGGTGGAGATTCAGGAGCGAGTGGTTCCCCCGGATCTCATCGACGACGGCCTTCCCTATAATGTAGTGGCCAAAAAGCCCGGCTTCATCACCTATGTGGAAGTCTATAACGGCCAGCCCACTGTCAAGGCAGGGGATTCCGTAGACGCCGGGGAAATCCTGGTCAGCGGTATTATGGAAGACAAAAAAGGAAACAACCGTCTGGTCCACGCCAGAGCCAAGGTCCTGGCCCAGACTCAGGAGACCCTTTCAGTGGAGGTGCCCTACATCCAGGAGACCACCTCTCCCCGAGGGGTGATGGTGCGCCGGTATCTCAACATCCTTTCGGTGCAGCTG